>CANGZX010000098.1 GCA_947458775.1 Sphingobacteriaceae bacterium
AAATGTAAACGCCTTTGCTTTTCTCTAAATCAAAAGTTAAATCAAAGCCATCGGCTAAAATGTGTTTGCCTAAGGTTTGGTGAACCTCGGTTGGATCTATGTTTAATTTATACATAATAGGTAGTTGAGGTATACTCAAATTTACCAAAAAAGAAATTGTAATCTTGCTCTTTTTGGCCTAATTATTTATACTACTAACATATATTTTATGATTTTGTGGCTGGCTAAATAAATTACTTAAATTGAAGTGGATCATTTTTACTGAATACTTCGGTGAAATTAGGATCAATCTGCTCTAGACCTGTTTTAACGCCGTATAAACCAGTGAGCCCGCCCGTATGCAGCCATAAAATCTGACTACCTCGAGTAAAATACCCCTTAGCAATCAGATCGTGAATGCCAAAAACCAATTTACCGGTATAAACTTGGTCGAGCAATACCTGATGCTCTTGGTAAAAAGCAACAATAAATTGTAGTAGTTCATCTGTACTTTTCGCATAGCCGCCAAAATGGTATCCTGTATGAAGTTCCAATTGCTCTTTTATGGAAATATGCTTGGCAAGTTCATTGCGTATAAAATCGCCGCTTTTTAATACCGGAACTACATGTAGTGTGGTATTCAATTTATTTTTTTGGATGTATGAATATAAGCCAGCCGCCGTAGTACCCGTACCAGCAGCACAAAAAATATGATCGAAAGTTTCGTTGTTTTCCCCTAATATTTCTTCGCAGCCTTTCACTCCTTCGGGTGAAGCACCTCCTTCAGGTATCACAAAAATTGCTGTATTGCCTTTGAAAAAACGCTCTATGCAGCCTTTTTTATCCGTATAGCTTAGGCGATCAACAAAATAAAGTTTCATGCCCGCCAATTTGCAATAGTTGAGCACTTCGTTTTGTTGCTCTTCACCCCGTATAATGGCACTTGCTTGCAAACTCAAAGCCTTTGCAGCAACAGCTGTAGCTAATACATGGTTAGAATATGCCCCGCCAAAAGTAACCACATGTTGCTTACCATCGTCGGCTGCTTTGTTAAGCGTGTATTTCAGTTTTCGCCATTTATTCCCCGAAATTAGTGGATGAATCAGATCTTCTCGTTTTACAAATACTTCCACGCCCATTTTTTCATACAATGGCTCTACTAATTGTTGAATAGGGCTTGGTAAGTGCAGTTGCATAGGTACAAACATACGGAAAGCCCCCCGAAGAGAGCTTTCCAAAAAGTTAAATAATGGAGACTGGTTTATTTGCCAATACCAAGTCCCAAACCTGCATTAAACGATTTGTAAGTGCCCAAGCTATATGATCCGTAAATACGTAAAAAAGCAAGGTGTAACTGAAACCCAATATTGGCACGCAGCCCGCTGATATCTTTTTGAGAAATGGCAATTGGGTCAACAAGTGTAGTGTACGTGTTATTCCCAGTCTCAAATGGGTAGGTGCCTTTTAAATCGACAGCGGTTTTAGCACTTTGGTAACCAATACTAGCAAAGGGAGTAAATAAGGCCAATTTTTTAGAAATGATAGCTTCTACGTTTACCCCTGTGAATTTAGCATTTAGTGATTGGTCGGTGTAGGTACTATTGCTAGTTTGTACATTTAGGGGCAAGTTGTAACTGAGTTTGGTATAGCCAATTGCAGCAGCTAGATTAAATGGCAATATTTTGTCTGCTTTTTTGCTGGCTAACACTCTTAGTAGATTTATTTTTAATCCAGCTCCTGTCATACCAACCGAACCTGCTTTGTCTCCAAGTTTGATTGTTGGCATGGTACGTAAGGTAAGTTCTAGCCCCCTAATAAGGCCAATACTGGCTTGTAATTGTGGTGCTGGTACAAAAGGCAGTTTGGCACCTTGGGGCATTACAAATGTTCCTACCACAGCACCACCGCTTTTTAAATTCATAGATGGTCCGGGAGCTTTGTTGCCGCCAATGGTGGGGCTAAGTACAAGCGCCGGATTGGTAGGTTCTAAATTGCTAGATAAACCTAATTTCGTAACGTCAAAAGTCTTGTCCTTTTCAGGAATCATCGCTCCCGATAGGCCAAATCGTAGCTCAAAGCGACCGAGTTTTTTACTAGCCGCAGTATTGTTCCAACCCGAATTTAGGCCAGTGCCCATTCCTTTAAAGAAGGGGTTCATGTATGCTTGAATGAGTTTTTGAGCATCAGATTGGCTCGATTTAAATAATCCTTCAATATCAGACTGTGCAAAACCTTGCATGTAAAATGCTGAAAATAACATCGATACTAAGATGCCTTTTCTAGAAAATAGGGTTGTTTTCATTATTGAATGGGTTTAGTGCGTATTTAAATTTACAATTTTTGAACTAAAACGCACCGATTTTTAATATTATTAGCGCCTGTTCGTATAATGTAATGGCAACTATTATGCCAATCTTTTCGTTCCCAATCAGAAATAGCCTTATTTTTGGACATGGATGAATTGCTTGATGCAGTAGAACAAGACGAACAGGATTTGTACGAACACCTCCGATTGGTGGTAGATAAAGGTCAATCTTTGTTGCGTATTGATAAATTCTTGATGCATCGCATCGAAAATGCCACTAGAAACCGCATACAAAATGCCATTGAAGCGGGTAACGTTCTGGTAAACGATAAGGCAATTAAGTCAAGCTATAAAGTAAAGCCACTCGATGTGATTTCGGTGGTTTTGCCACATCCGCCTCGAGATACAGAGGTTTATCCAGAAGATATTCCATTAGATATTCTATACGAAGACGACGATGTAATTCTAGTAAATAAACCAGCGGGTATGGTAGTACACCCAGGTTTTAACAATTATACCGGAACATTGGTCAATGCCTTGGCTTTTCATATCCAGCAATTGCCGCAGCTGCCCGGTAATGAGGGTAGGCCGGGCTTGGTACACCGTATAGATAAAGATACTTCCGGATTATTGCTTATTAGTAAAAATGAGGCCTCTTTAACCCAGTTGGCTCGTCAGTTTTTTGATCATAGTATTGCCCGAAAATACATTGCCTTGGTTTGGGGCGATCTTGCAGAAGATGGTACCGTTACCGGGTACATTGGTCGCAGTATAAAAGACAGAAGGGTGATGGATATTTATGCCGATGAAACCAAGGGCAAATGGTCGGTAACACATTATAAGGTATTGGAGCGTTTTGGTTACGTTACGCTTATAGAGTGCCAATTAGAAACAGGTCGTACGCATCAAATTAGGGCGCATATGCAACACATTGGTCATCCGTTGTTTAGCGATGCAAGCTATGGGGGCGATCGAATTTTAAAGGGTACGGTGAATGCAAAATACAAGCAGTTTGTACAAAACTGTTTCGACATTATTCCTCGGCAGGCTTTACACGCCAAAAGCTTGGGTTTTATTCATCCGGGTACCAAAGAATTTATTCACTTTGAAACGGAATTGCCTACAGACTTTATTGCCGTTTTAGCGAAGTGGAGACATTATATTCACTATAATCAATCTGTATAATTAACTAGCATGAGTACGCAGTTTATCTATCTAAATAATGAGTTGGTGCCAACAACACATCCCATATTTGCGGCTACACACCGTGCATGGCGATATGGAGATAGTTTGTTTGAATCGATGCGTATGGTAAATGGTGTATTGAAGTTTGCTGAATTGCATGTCGATAGGGTACGAAGGGGTATGAGAATACTTAAAATGGAGGGTTTTACGCAAGTTGACGCTGCTTTTTTACAAGATAAAGTACAAGATTTGGCTCGAAGAAATAAGCTCGGTCCGAATGTTCGTGCTCGATTAACCGCATACCGAGATGGCCAAGGTTTGTATGCTCCAGAAACCAACCAAATGGCTTGGATTTTAGAAGTAGCGAATACCGATACGCCAAACTATGAACTGAATGCGAAAGGTTTGTTAGTTGAAGTATTTTCGGAAGTAACAAAGCCAACGGGAGCTTTATCTGCTATTAAATCGGGTAATGCACTGGTATATGTGTTGGCTGGTATTTATAAGAGCCAACAGCGTTTAGATGAAGTATTTATTCTCAATCAAGCAGGATTTTTATGTGAAGCCAATAGCAGCAATGTTTTTGTAGTGTACGATAAAAAAATTTATACGCCTTCTTTGCAAGAAGGCTGTATTGCTGGGGTAATGCGCCAAG
>CANGZX010000099.1 GCA_947458775.1 Sphingobacteriaceae bacterium
AACGGACAGGTATTGTCGGTTTGCGGAGGGATGTTGTAATTGATTTAAATAAGGGTATAAAAAAAGCCTCTCCAAATGGAGAGGCTTTTTTGTTTAAAAGAAGAAGAACCGTTTCTTCTTCTCTTTTTTTGGTTCTTCTACAATAACGAAAATTTCTTCGTTGGGTTTTTTCATTAAATATTTTTCGCGGGCAAACTTTTCCATGGTGGCCGGTTTGGTATTTAATTCTAAAAGATCTCTTTTCACCAATTTAGTTTCATGGGCATAAAACTCTTTTTCTGATCGTAGTTTAGCTACTTGTGTGCGGTAATCGTACTGTGAGATAAAATCATTTGAATCGAAAAAAAGCATCCATGCTAAAAAGGCTACGCTAGCTAAGAAGAACTTATTGCTAACTATGTTGAAAATCTTTTTCATAGCGTTTTAAGAGCTTATTGGTTATTTTTTGTTTAGATATTTAAAATCTTTACCTATAAAACGTGCAGATGCACCTAATTCTTCTTCGATACGTAATAATTGATTGTATTTGGCAATCCTATCAGACCGTGAAGCAGAACCGGTTTTAATTTGTCCGCAATTTAAAGCAACGGCTAAATCGGCAATGGTTACATCTTCGGTTTCGCCAGAACGGTGACTCATTACGGAAGTATAGCCATTGTTTTGAGCCAATGAAACGGCGTTTATGGTTTCGGTTAAAGAGCCAATTTGATTTACTTTTACCAAGATAGAGTTGGCGGTATTGGTATCTATACCTTGTTGCAAACGTTTTACATTGGTTACAAACAAATCGTCGCCTACCAATTGTACTTTATCGCCAATTTTCTCGGTTAATAGTTTCCAACCTGCCCAATCGTCTTCGGCCATACCATCTTCAATAGAAATAATAGGGTATTTAGCGGCCAATGAAGCTAAATAATCTGCTTGCTCTGCACTGCTACGAATGGCTCCTTTGGCGCCTTCAAATTTGGTATAATCGTATTTGCCATCTTTAAAAAATTCAGAAGCGGCACAGTCAAAGGCTAAATAAATATCTTTTCCTGGTTTGTAACCTGCTTTTTCAATGGCTTTTAAAATAGTTTCTACGGCATCTTCGGTACCTTCAAAAGTGGGTGCAAAACCACCTTCATCGCCCACGGCTGTAGATAAACCACGATCGTGTAAAATCTTTTTCAAGTTGTGAAATACCTCGGTACCCCAACGTAAGGCTTCTGAGAAAGAAGGAGCCCCAGCTGGCATAATCATGAATTCTTGGAAAGCAATAGGCGCATCTGAATGTGAACCACCGTTTACAATATTCATCATTGGAATAGGCAAGGTATTGGCATTTACGCCACCAATATAGCGGTATAAAGGCTGGCGACTTTCTTGTGCAGCAGCTTTGGCTACGGCCAAAGAAACACCCAAAATGGCGTTTGCACCAATTTTACCTTTATTTTCGGTGCCGTCTAGTTTTATCATTAAGCTGTCGATGGCATTTTGTTCAAATACATCTACGCCTATCAATTCTTCGGCTAAAATTTCATTTACGTTTTTAACGGCTTGTAAAACGCCTTTACCCATATACACAGCCTTATCTTCATCACGAAGTTCTACCGCCTCGTGAATGCCTGTAGAGGCACCAGAAGGTACGGCCGCACGGCCTAGTATTCCATTTTCGGTAATTACATCTACCTCAATGGTAGGGTTGCCTCTAGAGTCTAGAATTTGGCGGGCGTGTACATCTAAAATTAAGCTCATATTGTTTTTGTGTTCTAAAAATAAGGTTTTATACGTTCATTAGTTGAATAAAATCATCGAATAAATAGCGGGAATCGTGTGGGCCTGGCGATGATTCGGGGTGGTATTGTACCGAAAAAGCTTTTTTGCCTTTTACCCGTATGCCTTCAATAGATTGGTCGTTTAGGTTGATATGGGTAATTTCTACTTTATCTGAACTACGTACATCTTCTGGCACTACGCCAAAACCGTGGTTTTGGGAAGTAACTTCACAATGATCGATGATGATGTTTTTTACCGGGTGGTTTAAGCCACGGTGACCGTTAAACATTTTTACGGTGCGTATATCGTTGGCCAAGGCTAATAATTGATGCCCCAAGCAAATACCAAATAAAGGTTTATCGGCAGCTAAAATAGTTTTCACGGTAGCAATGGCGTATGGCATAGCCGAGGGATCGCCGGGGCCGTTGGAAATGAAATATCCATGGGGCTTAAAGCTTTCCATTTCTTCGAACGTGGTTTTGGCCGGAAATACCTTGGCGTATATATCGCGGCTATCGAAATTGCGTAAGATATTTTTCTTTACACCTAAGTCTAATACAGCTACTCGGTAGCTGGCTTTCTCATTACCTACAAAATAAGGGGTTTTGGTAGATACTTGCGAAGAGAGCTCCAAACCATCCATCGAAGGTACATCGCCTAATTTCTTCTTAAGCGCATCAATATCTAGCGTTTCTGAAGAAATAATGGCATTCATAGCACCTTTGCTACGAATGTGGCGCACTAGGGAACGGGTATCTACATCAGATATGCCTACAATTTCATCGCCTTCAAAATATTCTTGAATAGATTGATTGGCTTCTTTTCGGCTGTAGGGTATGCTGAAATTTTTGCAAACCAAGCCAGCAATTTTTATGCTATCCGATTCAATTTCATCGTTTTTGATGCCGTAATTTCCAATATGTGCATTGGTAGTAACCATCAGCTGTCCGAAGTACGAAGGATCGGTAAATATCTCCTGGTAGCCGGTCATACCGGTATTAAAGCAGATTTCGCCGGTGGTAGTACCAATTTTTCCGGCAGCTTTTCCGTGATACACAGTGCCATCTGCAAGTACTAAAATAGCCGGTAGGGCGGTTTGTGCTGTCATTTTTGTAGAACAAATTTAGGTGTATTACAAGAAAAAAGAGTGAAATGGGCTAGGAGTTCTCCTGCTTGTTGAATGGCCCAATGAGGTGCAATTACGCTTACTTTCACGGGAAACAAAGATACTATTTTTTTCGTTTTTTGCTTAAATATGAACGGCTTTTTAAGCTATTTTTATCCACACAAGCATTTTAAATTTTACCTTTGTTTAAATCAAGCCTTAAAATACCCAAGCACCATGTCTATACACAAAGAAATTAAGCGAATTACTACCCATACCTTGCAGGAAATGAAAGATCGTGGCGAAAAAATTGCGATGCTTACCTCCTACGATTTTTCGATGGCAACCATTGTAGACGATGCCGGTATTGATGTTATTTTGGTGGGCGACTCGGCCTCTAACGTTATGGCTGGTCACGAAACTACCTTGCCCATTACGCTCGATCAAATGATTTACCATGCTGCATCGGTAGTGCGTGCGGTAAAACGTGCGTTGGTGGTGGTCGATTTGCCTTTTGGCACCTATCAAGGAAATTCGAAAGAGGCCCTCAATTCGGCTATTCGCATTATGAAAGAATCGGGGGCCCATGCTGTAAAATTAGAAGGTGGTGCCGAGGTGAGAGAATCTATAGAGCGTATAGTAACGGCAGGTATTCCAGTAATGGGACATTTGGGTTTAACGCCTCAATCTATTTATAAATTTGGTACCTATACCGTACGAGCCAAAGAAGAAGCGGAAGCTGAAAAATTAAAATCAGATGGTATAGCGTTGCAAGAAGCGGGTTGTTTTTCTATTGTGTTGGAAAAAATTCCAGCAAAATTGGCCGCCGAAGTAAGCAAAACTTTGCAGGTGCCTACCATAGGTATTGGTGCAGGCTCGGCTTGCGATGGCCAGGTATTGGTTATTAACGATATGATTGGGCTAACCAAAGGCTTCCGCCCACGCTTTTTACGCCAGTATTTGGATTTGTACACCGAAATTAACGGGGCAGTACAATCCTACATCCGCGATGTGAAAGCGGTTGATTTTCCGAACGAAAAGGAGCAGTACTAATGCCCATTACGGATAAAGACATTCTATTTGAGGATAACCACCTGATTGCTGTAAACAAACGTGCCGGCGATATTGTACAAATAGACGATACCGGCGACGAGCCTTTAGACGAGCAGGTTAAAAAGTACATTGCGGCTAAGTATAAAAAACCCAACGGTGCTTTTTTAGGCGTGGTGCACCGCTTAGACCGACCGGT
>CANGZX010000100.1 GCA_947458775.1 Sphingobacteriaceae bacterium
CGAAATTCGGAGGACATCCATTGGGATTTCAACAATGAGTTGTCCCTTTAAACTGAACATCACCACAATGGTAAATAACAAAGCAATCAAGGTTATTGGACTTATTGCCGGTAAAAAAACGTTTTCTAACCATTCTCTACCTTTTGTTTTAATAATTAGCACTCTAGAAAGCCATCCTGCGATAAAAGGGATGCCTAAATAAATGAATACACTCTGTGCAATTTGTTCTATAGTTACTTGTACTTCAAACCCTTTTAAGCCCAATAAAGGAGGGAGTTTGGTGATGAAAAACCAGGCATATACGCTGTAAAAAAGCACCTGAAAAATAGAGTTAAAAGCAACTAAACCTGCCGTATAAACTCGATCGCCTTTGGCTAAATCATTCCAAACTATAACCATGGCAATACAACGGGCAATACCAATCATGATTAAGCCAGTCATGTATTCTGGATAATCCCTTAAAAATACAACAGCCAAAACAAACATAAATACGGGACCTATAATCCAATTCTGAAGTAAAGAAATACCCAATACTTTGGTGTTTTTGAAAACTTCGGGTAATTCCTCGAATTTTACTTTAGCTAATGGAGGATACATCATTAGAACAAGCCCAATAGCCAAAGGAATATTGGTAGTTCCCGATTGAAAAGAATTGATAAATGTTTCTGTTCCCGGTATAAAGTAGCCTAATGCCACACCCAAGGCCATGGCTAAAAAAATCCAAAGGGTGAGATATTGGTCTAAAAAGGAGAGTTTCGCGTTCATGTGGAGATAATTTCAGGTTTAGCAGCAGCCTGTTTTTTGAGTTTCTTGTTTTGGTGTGCAGCAGGCAATTGCTGATTGTGTTTCATAATGTGGATCGTTAAATTCGGCATCAGCATGGAAATAATATACTTCCCATTGTACGCCATCTGGATCGCTTACCCAGAATTTGTCTTGAACGGCATAGCAGCAATTCGTTCCCATTTCTTCTTTGCTTATTAATTGTTTTTGTTTAGCCACAGCTAAACGTTCATTGAGTTCTTTCAATGTATCTATTTGGAAACCTAAATGGCCAAAATTTGCTTTTACACGTTCCTGATTCTCTACAAAAGAGATAATTAAAGATGGTTTTTCTAATATATATTTGGTGTAGCCGGGTTTAATTTTGTTCGGTTGCTGGCCAAAAAATGAATTGTAAAAATTTACGGTGGCTGCTAAGTTGCTTACATACAAGCTGACATGCATGCGGGGAAATTGGTTATTTTTCATGATATTTTTATTTAATTAACAACAATTGCAAGATTGAATATGGAGATCATTAAACCAGCCGCCAATTGCGGACGAGAATTTATTGAAATTCTGCCAATGGATACAATAACAAGACTTTTTACCGTCGACTGTTCCTTTTACTAATCCCGCTTCCTGCAATTCCTTTAAGTGTTGCGATACGGTTGATTGTGCCAAAGGCAACACTTCTACAATTTCGCCACAAATGCAGGAATTTTGTTCGGCCAGTATTTTGATGATGGCTATACGAGCCGGGTGGGAGAGCGCTTTGGCAAAATTGGCCATTTCCTGATCGCTAAGACTAAAGTCTGCTTTTTTGTTTTGTGCCATAGTTTAATTATATATCGTAAATATACGATGATGGATTTATCAAATCCAAATTTATTTTAAATTGCTCAGAAAAATGATCTATTGGGGATAGGAGAGTAATTTCGGTCTATAAACAACAAAAGCCAAACCTAAGTTTAGCTTTTGTACTCGGAGCGGGAATCGAACCCGCACGCCTGTTAAGGGCACAGGATTTTAAGTCCTGCGTGTCTACCAGTTCCACCATCCGAGCAGTTGATTTACTTTTTTAAAAAGTAACCCTTCCACTGGTGGAAGGGTTTTGGAGCGAAAGACGAGATTCGAACTCGCGACCCCGACCTTGGCAAGGTCGTGCTCTACCAACTGAGCTACTTTCGCTTTTTGTGTTTGCAAATATAGAGAGAAATGCAATTTTGACAAGAATTTTTTTGTTTTTTTTCTCTAACTACTTAAGTTCTTGTTTTTCAGTACCTCAGAAATTAAATCCGATTCAAAACCTCTACCCAGTAGGTATTGTTGCAGTTTGTAACGGCGCTTAAACGCATCTTTCTCAGTGAGTAGCCGATCTTTTTTTTGGAAAACAGCTATTAATTTTTGCTCGTACTCGTCGTAATCTAAGTTTTTTAGTGCTTTTTGAATGAGTTTGTCTGGCACCCGTTTAAATTTGAGCGCTTGTTTAATTTTTATTCGGCCCCAACCCTTAATGCGTAGTTTTCCTTGTGCAAATGCCAGGGCAAAACGCTCTTCGTTTAAAAAATTATCCTGTATGAGGGTTGATATAAGTTGCTCTACTTGAGTCGAATACAGTCCCCAATCGTATAATTTATCTCGTACCTCTTGCTGAGAGCGTTCTTGGTAGGCACAATAGCTTTCTGCTTTGGCATGGGCCTTTTCCGGTGAGAGTGGCTTACGTTTGGGGGCTTCGTTTTCCATATTTCGCTTAAATTCGGAAATTCTTCGCAGATTGTTAAAATTTTGATGAAATTCGTATCCAAATGAACCACCTGCTATATTCTGTACATGAATTAGAAAAGGCCATGGGAGCCAAGCCCGTTATTCAGCGGACAGAGGCAACCATAAGAACCTTATTAACGGATAGTCGCAAGCTACACGATACGGCTTTCGGTCTGTTTTTTGCGCTCCAAAATCGTAGAGACGGACATAGCTATTTGAACGATGCATACCAAGCTGGTGTACGTTCTTTTGTTATTTCTGATAAAAATATAGCCACCAATCAATTCCCGGAAGCCAATTTTTATCTCGTTGAGCATACTCTACAAGCATTACAAGACTTAGCCGCCCATCATCGAAGTAAATTCAATTATCCCGTTATTGGTATTACCGGAAGTAATGGAAAAACGATTGTTAAAGAATGGTTATTTCAATTGCTTTCGTCAAACTATAACATTATACGTAGCCCCAAAAGCTACAATTCGCAATTAGGTGTGGCACTTGCCTTATGGGAAATGACGGATAGTCATACCTTGGCAATTATTGAAGCCGGTATTTCTAAACCGGGTGAAATGGATAAGTTGGCACGAATGATTCAGCCAAGTATAGGCATACTCACGCATATGGGCGAAGCCCATGCAGAAGGTTTTTCATCTTTTGAGGACAAATTAACGGAGAAATTAAAGTTATTTAAAGGTGTACAAACCCTCGTTATTAGTGATGAATATGCTCTTGCTGCCAACGTTCCAGCATTTGTTTGGGGAAAGCACACATCTGCCAACTTGCAAGTGCAAGAAAGTAATGCTGTGGCAGGTAAAACACTTATTAGTGCGAATTATAATCAACACCCACAACAAATTAGTATTCCATTTACCGATGCCGCTGCTGTAGAAAATGCCAGTTGTTGCTGGGCAACGTTGTTGGCTTTAGGCCTATCTACTGAAACGATTTTTGAAAAAATGGGTCGTTTGCAAGCGGTCGAAATGCGTTTAGAACTTAAAAATGGCATACACAATTGCTCCATTATAGACGATTCCTATAGTTGCGATGTTAGTTCCTTGACCATTGCTTTAAATTTTTTAAAACAACAGCAACAACACGAAAAACATAGCTTAATTCTTTCCGATATTCCCGAATCATCGCTAGCAAATGAAAGCCTATACCGGCAAATTGCAGATTTGGTGCAGGAAGCCCAGGTAAGTAGATTCATTGGTGTAGGCCCTATAATCACTCAATTTTCAGCACTTTTCCCCAAAAAATCAGCATTTTATCCCAATACAGAGGCTTTAGTAAACGATTTAGCTTCACTAAACTTTACTAACGAAGCGATTCTGATAAAAGGAGCTAGAGTGTATGCATTTGAACAATTGAGTGCACAGTTAGTGCAGAAAGTACACGAAACGATTTTAGAAATCAACTTAAATGCACTTGAAGCTAACTTAAACTATTACCGAGCACAAATGTTGCCGGGAGTAAAAGTTATGGCCATGGTAAAAGCGTTCTCTTATGGAAGCGGTAGTGCAGAAATTGCAAACCTCTTACAGTTTAATAGGGTAG
>CANGZX010000101.1 GCA_947458775.1 Sphingobacteriaceae bacterium
CGGATCGTCTAGAGACCAAAGCCTTGGGTTAGTAAGTGTGAATTGTTGTTTAATGCTGGTGCTCCCATTGCGTGAAAGACGAATGTCTTGAGGCTTGGTTTGCGCTAAAACCTTGCCGTTTCGGTTAGTAAGGTAGGAATATAGTGTAGCCGAAGCATCGCTTAGTTGTTCATTTTTAATAGTGGCTTCTACAAACACAGTGGCTTGCTTTTCCTTCACTTCCGAATGCACAAATACGCCGTCTTGCGCCAAATGTAAGTTGTTCGATTTTTTTAACCATACGTGACGGTAAATGCCGGCACCTTCGTAAAACCAACCTTCGTATTGCGTGGCATCAACCCGTACGGTAATAATGTTGTCTTTCCCAAAATTTACATAATCGGTTACATCATATGTTTGACCTACATAACCACTTTGGTTGGTGCCCAAATAAAATCCGTTTACCCAAATACTGGCATTTCTAAAAATTCCATCAAACTGTAAACTGATGCGGCTACCCGAATCGGCTTGGGCAATGGAAATATGCTTGCGGTACCAACCAATACTCGTTTCAGGATATAAACCTCCTACTGGTTTATAGCCATGCGATTGCACATCGAAATTAGGGGAATTGCTAAACGGTAATTCTACCGCCCAATCGTGCGGTAAATTCAAGCTTCGCCAGTCTTTATCATCAAAATTAGCCGCTAATGCGGTCTGGTCTGTTTTACCTGATTTGGAGAAAATGGCTGCAATGCCATAATTGAAATCTTTTGCCGGATCGGCAGCATGGCCGAAATGAAATTTCCAACCCTCATCAATATTCATTTTGGTTTGGGCCGATGCGGCTAAACAAGAGAAAAGAAGAAGGGCAAAAGCGGTTAGTTTTTTAAACTGAAGAATCATTGCTTCGAATAATTAATAGGAATTAAGAAGGCAAGGTAAAAAAAATCTGAGGAGAAAACATGTATGGATTTAAAAACAAAAAACCCTCACCGAATTCGATGAGGGTTTTTAATTTCTGTAGCCCGTAGGGGAATCGAACCCCTGTTTCCAGGATGAAAACCTGGCGTCCTAACCCCTAGACGAACGGGCCATAAATCGTTTTCGGTGCCTCAGGTACTTCTAACGTTTTGGTAGCGGGGGCCAGACTCGAACTGACGACCTTCGGGTTATGAGCCCGACGAGCTACCAACTGCTCCACCCCGCACTATCTTTTGGTCAATTTAATACCGGAAAGATCGCCTTGCCTCTGTTTTAAATTGGACTGCAAAGATATATTTCGTTTCTTTGCAGTCCAAATCTTTTTCAAAAAAAATTCCATGTCGCATAAAGCCGGTTTTGTGAGTCTCGTCGGGAAACCGAATGCGGGTAAATCTACCCTCATGAACGCCCTAGTGGGCGAAAAGATGTCCATCGTTACCTCGAAGGCGCAAACCACTAGGCACCGGATTTTAGGAATTGTGAACGAACCCGACCTGCAAATTATTTTTTCAGACACTCCGGGCGTCATAAAACCGCATTATGGATTGCAAGAATCTATGATGAGTGTGGTGAATGGTTCGGTAGTAGATGCCGACCTTATTTTGTTTGTAACCGACATCAACGAACGTTACGACGAGAACGATGTACTGGAACGTTTACAGAAAACAAAATCGCCGGTAGCGGTCATCATTAATAAAATTGATAAATCGGACGAAGAGAAGGTAATGGCGAAGATTGAGCATTGGAAAGAGCTATTGAATCCCGAAGCTATTTTTGCGGTTTCGGCCTTACACGACCATAATATACCCGCGGTATTGCAATTTATTCACGATAAATTGCCCGAACATCCGCCCTATTACGATAAAGACACGCTAACTGACCGTACCGAGCGCTTTTTTGTTTCGGAAATTATCAGAGAAAAAATATTTAAACTCTACGACAAAGAGATTCCGTACAGCACCGAAGTATTAATTACCGCCTTTAAAGAAGAAGGGAAATTAACCCGCATTAGTGCCGAAGTGGTGGTAGAGCGTGATTCGCAAAAGAATATAATAATAGGCAAGGGTGGAGAAATGATTAAAAAGGTAGGCACCTATGCCCGTCAAGATATTGAAGAATTTTTAGGCAAAAAGGTATTTTTGGAGATTTTTGTGAAAGTTATTGCCGATTGGCGTAACCGAAAAAATTACCTAAAAAGCTTCGGATACGAGAATTAAGACCAAAGAAACATGAGTAATATAGTAGCCATAGTAGGACGCCCAAATGTGGGAAAATCAACACTTTTTAATCGTTTAATAGAAAGCCGTAAGGCCATTGTTGACGATATGAGTGGCGTAACCCGTGATCGTCATTACGGCGTATCGGAATGGGTGGGTAACCACTTTACCGTTATTGATACCGGCGGTTATGTAGCCCATTCGGAAGATGTATTCGAAGTAGCCATTCGCGAACAAGTTACCATTGCCATTGAAGAAGCCAGTGTAGTAATTTTTATGGTAGATGTGGTTACCGGTGTAACCGATTTGGATGATGAAATTGCCAATATTTTACGTCGTAGTAAAAAACCGGTATACGTAGTTGCCAATAAAGTAGATAACAACAATTTACGCAACGAAGCCGCTGTGTTTTATAGCTTGGGACTTGGCGAAATATACCTCATTTCGGCCATGACGGGTTCTGGAACCGGCGAATTATTAGACGAAGTAATTACCCATTTCGAAGAAGAACCCGAAGCAGAAAATAACCTGCCTAAATACGCTATTGTTGGCCGCCCGAACGTAGGAAAATCGTCACTTATAAATGCTTTAATTGGCAAAGAACGCAATATTGTAACCCCAATTGCCGGCACCACCCGCGATTCTATTCACATTCACTACAACCAATTTGGCCACGAGTTTATGCTGATTGATACCGCCGGATTGCGTAAAAAAACCAAAGTAAAAGAGAATATTGAATTTTACTCGGTAATGCGAACCATTAAAGCATTGGAAGAAGCTGATGTAATTGTATTGATGATTGATGCCGTAGAAGGAATAGAATCGCAAGACATCAATATTTTTCACCTAGCCGAGAAAAACAAAAAGGGCATTGTGATTTTGGTAAACAAATGGGATTTAATTGAAAAAGATCACAAAACCACCAAAGCCTTTGAAGAGCAGATTTATGAAAAAATCTCTCCCTTTACCGATGTACCCATTATTTTCACATCAGTTGTAGAGAAACAACGTATTTTTAAAGCCATTGAAGCAGCCGCCAAAGTATACGAGAACAAACTGAAAAAAGTTCCTACCTCCAAACTTAACGATGTGATGCTGCCCCTTATTGAGCATTACCCGCCACCGGCTACTAAAGGAAAATATATCAAGGTAAAATACGTAACGCAAATAAATGCTACATCACCCATGTTTGCCTTCTTTTGCAACTTACCGCAATACGTTAAAGAACCTTACAAGCGATTCATCGAAAACAAGTTGAGAGAAAACTTCGATTTTAAAGGAGTACCTATTCAAATCTTTTTCAGGCAGAAATAAGCCCCTTTAATTCCTTTTTCATTTTATTCTCATATTATTAAGAATTATTCTAAATAATTTGATTCTTATAAATTTCTGTGCTATGTTCGCACATTATTTATAATTAATCTAAATAAGAGATGGGTAGAACACTATTGTTCTTTTTTTTACTGGTATCTGCGTTAACCCGACTAAATGCACAAGAAAAAAAGTTGCAATCTACTACATCACAATCAGATAGCATTCGGATGGAGATGCCTCAGGTGGTCATTATTGGTAAAAAAGATCGACTATTTACACAGTTACCCGGATCGGTAAGCATCATTGACCCGAAAGAACTCAAACAAACAGCGGCATTAACGAGCAATGAGGTATTAAGAAAAGTACCCGGACTAAATGTGGTAGATGAAGAAGGAGCCGGGCTGAGACTCAATATTGGCATTAGAGGCCTAGACCCCGACAGAAGTAGGAATGTATTGGTTTTAGAAGATGGAATTCATCTAATTTTGCGTTTAGTTCTTTAGAAAACATGTTTTTCTCCAAATTGTTTAGTTAAATTATAGATTAATTAAATTTATATACAAACAAGTTAAGGTTGAAA
>CANGZX010000102.1 GCA_947458775.1 Sphingobacteriaceae bacterium
AGTTATAATTTGAATATCTGATGACAAGTTTCAGAGTTTTTAGGCCAATTCTTTTCGTTGAATTTCAAGACCAATTTCATCCATAAGGTATTCATTATAAATTTTTTGTGTTTTAATTTTCGGATCAAACATAGAGCCGATACCACATACTAACCACGTAGGAGATAAGCCAAATTCTTTAGATAGGCATTGGATTTTATCAACTGTAATGTCATTATCGCCATTTTCCATTCTAAAATAGCCTACTTGCGTAATGTTTAAGATTTTGGCCATGTCTTTTTGGGTGAATTTTAGCAACACTCTCAATTCTTTTAAACGTAAACTTCTAAGTTTTTTTTGGTACCTGGTGTTGGGAGATTTAATGGCATCCATAGTTATATTGTTTTAGATTATATCCCATATAACTACTTAGTGTTTGGTAAAATTGTACCAAATTGAAAATATATTTCACATTTTCAAGATGCTCTAAAATTATTTGGGTTGATTCTTTAAGCCCAGGTTTTTTCTGAAACGCAATAATTGGGGTTTTACCAAACGTAAACTTCGTTTAGAAAGTTCTATGCTGGCATTTAATTCAAACCCAATAAGAATAATAAGCGAATTGATGTACATCCAAATCATCATAACAATGAGTGTGCCTATAGAGCCATAGAGCTTATTATAGGTGCTGAAATTGTTGATATAATAGGCAAAGCCTACAAATGTTAGTATGGCTAATACGGTAGCTAGCCAAGAACCAGGGCTAAAAAACTTCCACTTTTTACGGGTAGCCGGGCCGTATTTATACACCATAGAAATGGTCATAAAATAAAGTCCAGTAAGTGTTGTCCAACGAGCCAATTCTACCACTAAAATTAAAAAATACTTATTTATGCCCAATTTGGTACGCAATAATCCCGCTATATATTCGCCGAAGGTAATAATGCCTAAACCGAAAATGAGTGCAAAAACAATCATAAAGGTAAGAATAGTGGCTACGATACGCTGTTTCCACCACGATCTGTTTTCGTTCACCAAAGAGGCTTTGTTAAAGGCTATCATGAGTTTGTGTACCCCGTTGGTAGCAAAAAATAAGGCGAAAAAGAAACCAAAAGAAAGCAATTTGGCATTTTGATTTCGCACAATATCTTCTAGAGTTGTTTGTACAGCTAAAAATGCATTTTTGGGTAATACCATTTGCATCAAACTGAGTAGCTGCTCTTGGAAATCTGAAATGGGTATGTAGGGTATAAGCGTAAATAAAAAAATGATCCCTGGAAAAATAGCCAGCATAAACGTATAGGCCAAAGAGGATGCTTTATTTACCAGCGATTCTTTCCCTAACTCTTTGAAGAAAAAACCCGCAACCGTATACAATGGCAATGGCTTAAAGCCGGGCAACATCAATACCTTCGTCCATTCTATAAAAAGGAAATAGGGTTTAAATCGCAAAAGCCAACGGTGTATAGCGTTCATTAGTTAAAAAACTGCTTTACTTTGTTCAAAAATTCTTCTGATGGATGACAAGGCTTATTTTTTGCCATATCTACAAAAACAAGGGTAGTTTCACCTAGATTAATGAGTTCTTCTTGTTCATTATATAACTCGTAGTTGAAGTGAATGCGTATACCTGGCATTTTTTCAATAATTACTTTTACGGTAATTTCTTGGTCGTAAAGGGCTGGTTTAATGTATTTGCATTTTAGTTCTAATACGGGCATCATAATGCCCGAGGCCTCCATGGATTCGTAGGTCATGCCCAAGCTGCGCAAAAGTTCTACACGCCCTACTTCGTAAAATTGGGCGTAGTTTCCGTAATACATATAGCCCATTTGGTCTGTTTCGCCGTAGCGTACGCGTATTTTGGTAGAATGAATGAGCATTATTTCTTTATGTTTCTATCGTTAAGGGCTTGCTGAAATCGTTTGGCATTGGTTAGGTGTTCACTTAAATTACTAGCAAAATTATGCGTTCCAGAAAAATCTTCTTTGGCACACATATAAATGTAATCATGGTTTTTAGCGTTCAAAACGGCATCAATAGCGGCAATACTTGGCATAGTAATAGGCCCTGGAGGCAAACCGGTGTGTATATAGGTGTTGTACGGAGATTCTTTACGCAAATGTTTGTTCAATACTCTTCGTATGCTAAAATCTTTGCTGGCGAAAATTACCGTTGGATCGGCCTCTAATTTTATTCCACGCTGCAATCTATTTAAATACAAGCCGGCAATAATGGGCATTTCGCGGTCAACCAATGCTTCTGAATCTACAATAGAAGCTAAAATACTTACCTCTTTAGGACTTAAATTTAATTTTTTGGCTTTAGCTAGTCGTTCTTCGTTCCAAAATTGCTCGTAGTTTTCAAACATTTTAGTGAAAAATGTTTTTGCATCGGTATTCCAATAAAACTCATAGCTATTGGGAATAAAAAGTGTATACACGTTAGCTGGTGTAAAACCGTAGGCCTGCACAAACTCGGTAGAATCAAGTAATTTGCTCATAGAAAGGCTATCTGCTTCCAATTTTTTCGAAACCATGCCCACAAAGCTTTCTTTTAACCGGATGTTTTGAAAGTACAGTTTTACGGGTTCTTGGTTGCCCGATTTCAGCATATTAATTAAGCGTCGGTTGCTCATACCCGCTGAAAGGCGGTATTTTCCCGGTTTAATTTTTTTACCGAAGTTCATTTTCTCGGCAGCCCATGTAAAGCTGGCCGTATCTTTTAAGAGTTCTTGTTCTTTTATGATATCTAGTAGGTCTTTATAGCTAGATCCGGTAGGAATGTATAGGTAATCGGCTCTATCTGTTACGTTTCCACCTATAAATCTCCAAACATATTTGCCGGTGGTTATACCTCCAACAAAGAGTATAAATGCGCCAAAAGCTAGTGCTAGCTTAAAACTCAATTTCATTTTGCTTGTTTTTTTGCTCATAAATTAGCTACGTTGAACATGTTTTTGCCAGCCCAAAAGGCCATCGTGTAAATTAAGTACATTTTTAAACCCGGCTGCTTCTAAAACACTGCAAGCCGTTAAACTTCGAATGCCTCGTTGGCAAATAACCACGATTTCTTCTTCTGGATCAATTTCTAAATCATCTATACCTTGTATTAAGCGACCTAAAGGAATGTTTTGTCCACCTATATTGAAGGTGTGAAACTCTAGTTCCTCTCGTACATCAAGCAGTACAGGGCTTTGCCCCGCTATTAATTTTGCGTGTAATTCACTTGCAGAAATCCTGTTCATTAATTACCTCCGAGTACTAAATCAACACGACTGCCAATGGGAACTTTGCTTAATGAATCGCTAAGAGCTGGACTTTGTTTACTAATTTTTAAGTTGATAGTATCTCTTGAAGAGCCCTGAAAACTGATGATGCCCACTTTTAAGGAAGATCCCGATAAAGCCATACGGGCTTCGCCAAGGGTTAAGCCAACCAAATCCGGAATATCAACCTCACTAGCGCCTAATCCATCGCCAAGCACTAAATTTACAACAGAACCTTTCGGAATTTCGTCGCCAGCTTGTAATGCTCGACCTCTAAATAAAAACTGCAGCACTACATCTTTGGCCACATCCGAAACATAGGTGGTATCACCCACTTTTAAGCCAAAATTACTCAAGGTAGCCTCGGCCTCTAAATAGGTTTTGTTACTCAATTCCGGAAAACGCACAATGGGCGAAAGGCGGGTTATTACGGTTAAATAAATGGTTCTGTTGAGTTTTACGTTGGTATTTGGATCTGGATCTTGTTCAATTACGATTCCTGCGGCCTGGTTGGGCTGGTATACCGAATCTATTTGGTAACGAAAGCCTTGCGATTCTAAAGCCTGTATGGCGCTCTCAATAGTTAAACCTTTTAATTTGGGTACGGCAACACCTTCGCCGTGGTGGGTGTAAAATCGTAAGCTATAAAAGGTAATGAGTAGGAAAGCAACAAGCACAGCTAAGGCCCAGTATAAATTAGTACGAAACGTTTTGGTGGTTAAATAGCCGAAGAAATTGCCCATGTGTTTTTGAATATACGCTAATTTGATTTCAAATTTAATCGAAAAATAAGGAAATAGGAAGTTTAAT
>CANGZX010000103.1 GCA_947458775.1 Sphingobacteriaceae bacterium
ACAGAGCGATTGGCTTGCACCTTTTTGCTACTCAATATTTCCTTAAAGCCGGCCAAGCTAGGCGGGTATTTAGCAAAACTCATTGCTTCGGTATCTTGTGCTAAGTAGCGCAATACCCCTGTGGCAAATTGTCCGGTTTCGGAATACTCCATGTAGCTTGCTTTCATTCCTTTAAAAATAGCTCAAATGTATTAGCTTTTTGGGTGTCCGTATAGGTCGAAATCTTCGGCTCTATCTATGCTTATTTCGGTAAAACTGCCAACGGGCACATAATGCTTGCTGGCATCAATAAGCACTTCATTATCTACTTCGGGCGAATCGTATTGGGTACGACCAACAAAGAAATCGCCTTCTTTTTTATCAATAAGTACCTTGAACGTTTGGCCTACTTTTTCTTGATTTTTGGTCAAAGAGATTTCTTGCTGAATGTCCATAATGTCTTCAACACGTTGTTGTTTTACTTCTTCGGATACATCGTCTACCAAGCTGTGTGCATGGGTTTTTTCTTCATGCGAATAGGTAAAACAGCCCAAACGATCGAATTTAGTATCGGCTACCCAATTTTTCATCTCTTCGAAATCTTGCTCGGTTTCGCCGGGGTAGCCACAAATTAAGGTGGTACGCAACGCAATGTTGGGCACTTTATCGCGAATTTGATTCACTAAATCGATGGTTTTTTGTTTCGTAATACCACGTCGCATCGATTTTAGCATGTTATCAGAAACGTGTTGCAGCGGCATGTCTAAATACTTGCAAATATTTTCCCGTTCGTTCATTACATCTAAAATTTCCATCGGAAAGCCCGAAGGGTAGGCGTATTGCATGCGAATCCACTCAATGCCATTTACATCTGATAATTGACGCAGCAAATCGGCTAGTTTGCGCTCTTGGTATAAATCGAGGCCATAATAGGTTAAATCTTGCGCAATCAGAATCAATTCTTTGGTGCCGTTTTTAGCTAGCAATTTGGCTTCTTTTACCAAATCTTCAATAGATTTAGAAACGTGTTGACCCCGCATTAAGGGAATGGCGCAAAAAGAACAGGGGCGGTTGCAGCCTTCGGCAATTTTAAAATAGGCAAAATGCGAAGGGGTGGTTAAAAGGCGTTCGCCAATGAGTTCGTGTTTATAATTAACGCCAATGCTGGCCAATAATTCGGGTAAATCGTTGGTGCCGAAATAGGCATCAACATTGGTAATTTCTGCTTGTAATTCGGGTTTATAGCGTTCAGATAAGCATCCGGTTACAATTACTTTACCAATTTGACCTTGCTCTTCAAGGGCGCTATATTGTAAAATGGTATCTATAGATTCTTGTTTGGCATTGTCAATAAAGCCGCAGGTATTAATCACCACAATATCGTTTTTGCCTAAAATTTCCGATTCATGGCTAACGTTTAGGTTGCTTCCCTTGAGTTGCCCCATTAATACTTCCGAATCGTACACATTTTTAGAACAGCCCAAGGTAATTACATTTACTTTGGGTTTTTGTACGGGAGCGCTGGCGCTATGTTTGGTTTTCATTTAGGCTTTAAATAAAGAAGCTACAAATTCTTTTTTGTTGAAGAGTTGCAAGTCGTTGATGCTTTCGCCAACACCAATGTATTTCACCGGAATTTTAAATTCATCGGAAATGCCAATTACCACACCACCTTTGGCGGTGCCATCTAATTTGGTGAGAGCCAAGGCATTTACGGCCGTTGCTTCGGTGAATTGACGGCATTGCTCCATGGCGTTTTGGCCGGTTGAGGCATCTAATACCAATAAAATTTCGTGTGGGGCCCCCGGAACAATTCTATCCATTACGTTTTTAATCTTGGTTAATTCGTTCATGAGGGTTACTTTATTGTGCAAACGACCGGCGGTATCAATTATGGCCACATCGTCGCCATTGGCAGCGGCCGATTGAACGGTGTCAAAAGCAACCGATGCCGGATCGGAGCCCATGGCTTGCGCTACTACCCGCACACCTACACGTTCGCCCCAAAGTTTAAGTTGATCTACGGCTGCAGCTCTAAACGTATCGGCAGCACCTAATACCACTTGGTTGCCAGCGGCTTTTAATTTATGGGCCAATTTGCCAATGGTTGTAGTTTTACCTACGCCATTAACGCCCACTACCATAATTACGTAGGGTTTTTGTTGGCCGTATTCAAAATTTTCGAAATCGTTGCTATTATTTTCAGCCAATAGCTGCTGTATTTCGTCTCTTAATAAGTCGTTTAATTGGGCTGGGTTTAGGTATTTATCTTTTGCTACCCGGTTTTCAATGCGTTTAATAATTTTGAGCGTAGTATTCACACCCACATCCGAAGTAATGAGTACTTCTTCCAATTCATCTAAAACATCGGCATCAACCGTTGATTTACCAATAACCACTTTGGTAATTTTGGCAAATAATCCTTCTTTGGTTTTGGCTAAACTTTTTTGGAGTTGTTCTTTATCTTCAAGTTCTTCGGGAGCGGCAGACACTGGCTCTGCTTGGGTAGCAATTTCTACCACAGGCTCCGGGCTAGGCTCGGGACTTTGAGGCTCAGGTGCTAAGTCAATTGGCTCCGGGATTGGAGTGGGTTCTGCAGCCACTTCAGTAGTAGCGGGCGTTTCTTCCATTACGGGAATAGGCGCAGCCACTTCTTCTTGTATAGGCTTTTCTTCTACCGGCGGTGGGGTAGGTGTTTTTTTTCTGAATAAATCAAATAATCCCATGCTACGAATTTAAACAAAAAAAGCCGCCCACGTTATTTCGGGGAGGCTTTTAAAATGTATTAGCTGTTAATTACTCAGCAGCTTGCTCTTTGGCAACTGTAATCGCATCTTTAATGTGATCGTTGTGCACAATTTGCTCTTTAAAGCTGTAAGCTCCAGTTTTTGGAGATTTAGTCATGGTAATTACTTTAGAGTATTCTTTACCAGTACCAGTTTTTAAGGTTGCAACTACTTTCTTAGCCATTGTATTTCAATTTAAATTGGTTGCCCAATTTTATTATTTAATTTCTTTGTGTACGGTTACTTTACGCAAAACTGGGTTAAATTTTTTCAATTCTAAACGCTCAGTAGTGTTTTTCTTGTTCTTGGTAGTAATGTAACGAGACATTCCCGGCATGCCGCTTTCTTTGTGCTCGGTGCATTCTAAAATTACCTGAACTCTATTTCCTTTTTTAGCCATTGCTGTATTTTGTTAAAATCTCTTAGCCTAAATGTATCCTTTTTTAAGGAACTTGTTAATTACCGCAGTAATACCATTTTTAGTAATGGTTTTAATCGCTGAAGTACTTACTTTCAACGTAATCCAACGGTCTTCTTCAGGGATGTAAAACTTTTTCACCTGTAGGTTAGGATAAAATTTACGATTGGTTTTCACATTCGAATTCGAAACGTGGTGGCCTTTAATCGGCATTTTTCCTGTTAAATCACAAACTCTCGACATGACTTTTGATTTTTAGCTTATTAAAACCCCTTTTATCGGGGCTTGCAAATATCGAAATTAATTATTTAAATCACAAGCGTATTTGTGAATATTTCTTTTGCTTGTGCAGGCACATGCAAAAATGGCGAATATGTTTATATTTAACTAATAATCTTACCTGTCGTGCCAAATTTATGGATTTACGAATCAAGTCTTTTGAGGAATATAAACAGGTTTACCAAAAAAGCGTAGACCAACCCGAAGTTTTTTGGGCAGCAATTGCCGAACATTTTACCTGGCAGAAAAAGTGGGATACGGTACTGGAATGGGATTTTAAAACCGCTCATACAAGCTGGTTTAAGGGTGCCAAATTAAATATCACCGAGAATTGTATCGATCGCTACTTCGCCACAACTCCTCATGCCACTGCCTTGCTATGGGAGCCCAACAATCCGGAAGAAGATTTCAGGAAAATAACCTATAAAGAACTACATGCCAAAGTATCTCAATTTGCCCATGTGCTCAAAAATAATGGTGCTAAAAAAGGCGATCGGATTTGTATATACATGCCCATGGTGCCCGAATTGGCCATTGCCGTGTTGGCTTGTGCCCGTATTGGAGCCGTACATTCGGTAGTTTTTGG
>CANGZX010000104.1 GCA_947458775.1 Sphingobacteriaceae bacterium
TAACCATGCTCAGTTACTTTCTAAAAAAGGATATTATTACGAACTCTACCAAAAACAATTGCTAGAAGAAGAAATAGCAGAGCACTAAGCAATTGTGTTTCTCTTTTTTGGAAATTTCTATATTTATACTTTATATTTACGTTAAGCATTAACCAACATACTACGAATGGGAGATTTTGACAACAAAGAGCGGGAAGAAGTTTTTTCCAAAAAAGTGAGAGCGGGTAAACGCACCTATTTTTTCGATGTAAAAGCCACACGTTCTAACGATTACTACGTGACCGTAACAGAGAGCAAAAAAAGATTAGAAGATGGCGTTTTTATTAAACACAAAATCTTTTTGTACAAAGAAGATTTTGAAAAATTTGCCGAAGGCTTAAAAGAAACAATTGATTATGTGAAAGCAAATCAAGAAGTGGTAGAAAAACGCTATGAATACAACGAAAATTCAGCTGAATCTACCAAAGTAAGCGACGACGATTTTAACTTCGAAATTTAATCAAACGAAATCAAGCAAAGAGGCTGTTCCCCAACGAACGGCCTTTTTCTGTTTCTAGGCTTTATAAAACGGGCATTATTTGCTAAATTGCGCCAAATTTTACAACACACATGGCATTACAATGCGGAATTGTTGGCTTGCCCAACGTCGGAAAATCGACCTTATTTAATTGTTTATCTAACGCAAAAGCACAAGCGGCTAACTTCCCGTTTTGTACCATAGAACCCAACCTGGGGGTTATTACTGTCCCCGATGAGCGTCTGACCAAATTGGCCGAATTGGTGAAACCACAACGTATTTTACCCAACACCATAGAGATAGTAGATATTGCCGGTTTGGTTAAAGGAGCCAGCAAAGGAGAGGGTTTGGGTAACCAGTTTTTGGGAAATATTCGTGCTACCGATGCCATTATACACGTTTTACGTTGTTTTGATGATGGTAATGTGGTACACGTTGATGGCTCTGTTGATCCCATTCGTGACAAAGAAATTATTGATACCGAGCTGCAATTGAAAGATTTAGATACGGTACTTAAGAAAATTCAAAAAGTAGAAAAACAAGCCAAAACTGGCAACGATAAAGATGCTAAAAAGGCTTACGAGATTGCTTTAATAGCGAAAAGTCATTTGGAGTCGGGTAAATCGGTGCGTACGGCACCCATTAGTGCCGAAGATATGGACTACTTAGCCGATTGTT
Source organism: Sphingobacteriaceae bacterium (assembly GCA_947458775.1). Classification (GTDB taxonomy): domain Bacteria; phylum Bacteroidota; class Bacteroidia; order Sphingobacteriales; family Sphingobacteriaceae; genus JAIPAN01. The sequence continues at coordinate 1,196 of CANGZX010000104.1, forward strand.
TTTTATTAACCGCTAAGCCGGTTTTATACGTTTGTAACGTAGATGAAGGCTCGGTAACCAAAGGCAATACCTACGTAGAGCGTGTAAAAGAAGCGGTAAAAGAAGAAAATGCCGAGGTATTAATTATTTCGGCCAAAATAGAATCGGAAATTGCCGAATTAGAAAGCTACGAAGAGCGTCAATTGTTTTTAGAAGATTTAGGTTTAGCCGAATCGGGTGTAGCCAAACTTATAAAAGCGGCTTATTCTTTGCTAAACCTTGCCACGTATTTTACAGCTGGCGTGCAAGAGGTAAGAGCATGGACTATTCAAAAAGGCTGGACCGCCCCACAGGCTGCGGGCGTTATTCATACTGATTTTGAAAAAGGTTTTATACGTGCCGAAGTCATAAAATACTACGATTATATTGCATTAGGTTCGGAAAATGCCTGCAAAGAAGCAGGAAAGTTGAACGTAGAAGGTAAAAGTTATCTCGTGGCCGATGGCGATGTGATGCATTTCCGCTTTAATGTTTAATTGTACCTTTATTTAAATTATTAACCTGTACCCATAGTTCAATGGATAGAATTGCAGATTCCGGTTCTGCAGATGGGGGTTCGAATCCCTCTGGGTACACAAAATACACACCATGGAACCAAAAGATAGCAACGGAAATATCCTACAAGCCGGTGATTCGGTAGTGGTGACACAAACCCTTAAAGTAAAAGGATTTTCGAGTGGTATTAAACGGGGTACCGTGGTAAAAAATATCCGTTTAACCGACGATGAAGACGCTATTGAAGGCAAAGTAGAAGGTTCGGTTATTGTAATTAAAACCTGTTACCTTAAAAAGAAATAAGGGTATTAATTCGCCATCATGCGAATGAATGAGGCAATTTTCGCCTTCATTTCGCCACGATTTACAATAAAATCTAGAAAACCGTGCTCCAGTACAAATTCCGATGTCTGGAATCCCTTAGGCAAATCTCGTTTAATGGTTTCTTTAATTACCCTTGGGCCGGCAAAACCAATTAAGGCACCCGGTTCGGCAATATTAATATCGCCTAGCATGGCATATGAAGCCGTTACCCCACCCGTGGTTGGGTCGGTTAATAATGAGATGTATGGAATCTTCGCTCTGCTTAACAGAGCCAATTTAGCCGATGTTTTAGCCATTTGCATTAAGGAAAAGGCTGCTTCCATCATACGGGCTCCACCCGATTTAGAAATCAATAAAAACGGAATTTTATTTTTGATGCAATAGTCGATAGAACGGGCAATTTTTTCGCCCACTACCGATCCCATAGAACCGCCAATAAAAGCAAAATCCATACAAGCTACTACTAAATCTTGTCCCTCAATTTTTCCATGAGCAGCTCTAATGGCATCTTTTAAGCCTGTTTTCTTGGTGGTTTCGGCAATACGCTCGGTATATTTTTTGCTATCGGTAAAGTTTAGAGGATCACCAGAAGTTAAATTGCCAAACAATTCTTTAAAATCATTGTTGTCAAATAACAGTTCAAAATATTCTCTAGAGCCAATGCGTAAATGGTGATTGCAATACTGGCAAACGTGTAAATTATCTACTTGTTCTTGATAGTGAAGGGCTTTTTTGCAAGATGGACACTTTTCCCAAATGCCATCCGGAGCTTCTAATTTATCTTCTGTAGAGGTATGAATTCCCTTTTTATCTCTCTTAAACCAAGCCATATTGCTATATATTGAGCTACAAAGAAACAAAAAAATAAGAAATCATACCGCTTTAAATTTCCAAATAATGGAATATTAATCGCCAATTTTATTCGTTTTATAGCCAAAATGCGTATTTTCGGGCTAATTAATTATCTTTAATAAAAAACCATATGAGCTTAAAAAATTTTACCGGAGTGTTAGTAGGCGATGCCGTTCAAGAATTGTTTGAAGTTGCCAAAAAACATCAATTTGCCTTGCCGGCTGTAAACGTAATTGGAACCAATTCTATCAATGCAGTTATGGAAACTGCCAAAGCGGTAAAATCGCCAGTTATTATTCAGCTATCAAACGGTGGAGCTCAATTTTATGCTGGTAAAACATTAAGCAACGAAAATCAACAAGCTTGTATTTTGGGGGCTGTTTCGGCTGCTGAGCATGTGCATTTGCTAGCAGAACATTACGGCATTGCAGTAATTTTACATACCGATCATGCGGCTAAAAAATTATTGCCTTGGATTGATGGTTTGTTAGATTATGGCGAAAAATTCTTCGCCCGTCATGGAAAACCATTGTTTTCGTCTCATATGATTGATTTATCGGAAGAATCATTAGAAGAAAATATAGAAATATGTAAAACCTATTTAGCCCGTATGGCCAAAATGGGCATGACCTTAGAAATTGAATTAGGCGTAACTGGTGGTGAAGAAGATGGGGTAGATAATACCGATGTTGATAGCGCCAGATTGTACACCCAACCTTCCGAAGTAGCCTATGCCTACAAAGAGTTGAGCAGTGTAAGCGATAAATTTACCATTGCTGCTGCTTTTGGAAATGTACACGGGGTTTACAAACCCGGAAATGTAAAATTACAGCCTGTAATTCTTAAAAATTCGCAAGAATTTATCCGTCAAGAATTTTCCTTAAGTCCAGAAAAACCAATAAATTTTGTTTTCCACGGTGGTTCAGGTTCCTCTCAAGAAGAAATTAGAGAAGCCATTTCTTACGGCGCCATTAAAATGAATATAGATACCGATATGCAATGGGCCTATTGGGAAGGTGTGCTAGACTTCTACAAAGCAAAAGAAGCCTATTTACAAGCTCAAATTGGCAACCCCGAAGGTGATGATGTGCCAAATAAGAAATTTTACGATCCGCGTGTGTGGTTGCGTAAA
>CANGZX010000105.1 GCA_947458775.1 Sphingobacteriaceae bacterium
ATTACCGTTGATAAAATTCAATGCCTATCTAAAGAATTTGGCTTATCTCCTACGTGGTTAGTATGTGGTATCGGTTCTATGTTTGATCCGAAAATTAAAACACAAAAAATTTATAACGAATACCTTATGGATGAAATTGGGCTTGAAATTCAACGAAAAGAATTGGCCTAAAAACTCTGAAACTTGTCATCAGATATTCAAATTATAACTTAAACTATATTGGGTAAAAAAAGACTGGTTATACTTGCAGAAGTATGACCAGCACTCAATTTATTCAACAAGAAATTGCCGACCTCAGGCAAGAATTAGTAAACCATCCGGTTTACAAGCGCATTAATTCTACAAGCGATTTACGCATTTTTATGCAGCACCATGTTTTTGCTGTGTGGGATTTTATGTCGCTTTTAAAAGCCTTGCAAAACAATCTAACTTGCGTGAAAAGCCCTTGGCTGCCCGTAGGATCACCTGATACACGCTTTTTAATAAACGAAATTGTAGTGGGCGAAGAAAGTGATATTGACCAAGAAGGCAATCGCATCAGTCATTTTGAGCTTTATTTGAATGCCATGCAGCAAGCCGGTGCGGATGTTTCAGCAATTAATCTTTTGATTGAATACATTAGTAATGGTGTACCAGTAAACGAAGCCCTAACCAAATTAGACATAGATGAAAGCATTAGAAACTTTGTTGGCTATACCTTCCAAATAATTGAAGAAAACAAGTCTCACGTACAAGCAGCAGTATTTACTTTCGGTCGCGAAGATTTAATTCCCGATATGTTTATTGCATTGGTACAAGACATCAATACGAAAACAAATAACGAAGCGTCTATTTTTCAGTATTATTTAGAACGCCACATTGAAGTAGATGGCGACCACCACAGTCATTTGGCTATCGCTATGACCGAGAATTTAATTGCTGCCGATGAAGGTAAACAAGCAGAAGCTTTAGAAGCGGTAAAACTCGGATTAAAACATAGAATTAACCTTTGGGATGGCGTATTGGCTGCATTAGAAAAACAAGTAGAACTAGCATAATCTATTTACGTATCTTTAAAATAAAAATATGCCTTCATTTGATATTGTAAGTAAAGTAGATGGCCAAACCCTAGACAACGCCATTAATACTGCCAAAAAAGAAATCTTAAATCGTTATGATTTTAATGGGTCAAACAGCAGCGTAGAATTAGATAAAAAAACTAATACGGTGCTCATTATTACCGAAGACGATATGCGGTTAAAAGCCATTCAAGATGCTATTATTTCTAGAATGGTAAAACAGCAAATCGATCCAGCTTGCCTAGATATGGGAAAAGAGCACTATGCATCGGGCAATATGATTCGCAAAGAAATTAAAATTAAAGAAGGTATTGATAAAGAAACTGCCAAAAAATTGGTTAAAAACATAAAAGATAGTGGCATAAAAGTGCAAGCTTCTATAATGGATGACCAATTGCGTGTGCAAGGCAAGAAATTAGATGATTTGCAGGCAGTAATTTCTCTTTGCCGTGGACAAGATTTTGGCCAACCTCTGCAGTTTATTAATATGCGGAACTAAACCGTTTTCACATCTTTGGCATCAAAACCATCAATGTCTGAGATATAGCCATTACTCACCAAGAAATCGAATAAAGGTTTTGCCTCTGGAGAAACTGGCATGTTCTGGGTCGTAATAATTTGGTTGTTGGTCTTATCTAAATACGGATAAGCATATAATTTTACATTTTTACTGAACAAATCACTCACATAAGCCAATAATTCATCGGTGTAATTTTCGCCATACTCCTCGGCAGTAAAAATGTGTTTTAAATTAGAAATATTGGTAGAAATACCCACACTATGCGGGCTACAACGGCTTAAATACTGTGCTAATTTATGATTACGGGTATAGTTTGAAACAATTACATAATTACCGGTAGCACATAAAGCCTCTGCCCTACTTGCAAAAGCATCTAAATCTGCAGCACTTACCTCTTTAGAGCTATCTAACAGATTGGTCATCAACACTTCAATTAACACGATTACTTGCTCATCCTTTACATTTTGAGAACGTTTAAATTGAGCTACGGCAGTATTTAATAAATCAAAATTAGGGTTAGACTTTTGTCCAAATTTGGTACGCAAAATCATCACATCCTTTTTGTACAATACGTCTTTGCTTTGGCAAGCTTCGGCATTTGGATTAAAAATAGCTGCACTAGAAAATCCTTTAGCAATTAAATAAAGGTTTACTAGGCGGTCATCTGCATCTTTAAAAGCCGGTCCATGTAGGCTTACCATATCAATTTCTACCGATCCTTGAGCCAAATTATCGGCCAAAGACTCGATCATAGTTTGAATATCTTGATGGTGGAAATAGGCAGCGTACACTAAATTTACGCCCAAAACACCCAAAACGTGCTGTTGCAAGCTAGCATCGCTATCTAACAAACGCACGTGAAAAACAATATCGTTGGCAGGCCCATTAGGTTCTGTTTGAAAACGGAGGCCTAACCAACCATGCGGATCATTACTTTTACTAAAATTTAAAGTAGTTACCGTATCGGCAAAAGCAAAAAAGGTTTTAGTGGCATATTCAGGGCCATTTAAACGCTCGGTTAAAAGCTCAAACTCGTGGCTAAGCATTTTATCTAACCTCGATTTAGTTACATAACGGCCATTTTCTTCGCTACCGTAAATGGAATTACTAAAAACCATATCGTAAGCCGACATGGTTTTTGCAATAGTACCAGATGCAGCACCTGCCGTGAAAAAATTACGAGCTACCTCTTGCCCTGCACCAATTTCGGCAAAGGTTCCGTAGATATTTGGGTCGAGGTTAATTTTTAATGCTTTGCGCTTAGTTTCTAACAATTCACGGGCCATAGCTCAAAAATAACCATAACAGGCCGTATTTTAAAATATTTTACCCGGATTAAGAATGCCTTGAGGATCAAAAACCTGTTTAATATGCCGCATAAGGTTTAAATGCACTTCCGAGAATTTAAGATGCATGTATTCTTTTTGTACCAAGCCAATGCCATGTTCTCCAGAAAGTGTTCCACCCAAAGAAACCGTGAGTTCAAAAATTTCGGCAATGCCCTTTTTTAATTTATGCTGCCAATCTTCATCACTCATGCTGCCTTTTAGAATATTTACATGCAAATTTCCATCGCCAGCATGGCCATAACAAATAGATTCGAAACCATAAACAAGACCAATGCGCTTAATGCCTGCTATCAATTTAGGCAAAGCTGCTCGAGGAACAACCGTATCTTCTTCTTTATATACCGAATTGGCTTTAACAGAAACCGCCATGGTGCGGCGCATGCGCCAAAGCTCCTCTTTTTGTGTAGCCGTATCGGCAAAAAGTACGTCTATACATTGGTAGTTTTCTAGTACCTCATTTAGTTTTCCACCTGTTTCGTACAAGGCATCTAAAGAAGGTCCATCAAGCTCAATTAATAAAAGCGCAGCAACTTGGTCTTTTAAATCAAATACCACTCCATCATTTTTCATCACCCACTCCACTCCTTTGCGCTCCATAAACTCCACAGCAGATGGCGTGATACCAGCTCTAAAAATAGCCGAAACCGCTTCACAAGCATGTTCATTTGATGTAAAAGAAGCTAACAATAATACGTTTTGGGCAGGTTTAGGAATTAGTTTTACCACTATTTCGGTCACAATACCCAAAGTTCCTTCAGAGCCTATAAACAATTGAGTAAGGTTATATCCTGATGCAAATTTGAGCGTATTGGCGCCGGTCCAGATAATTTCTCCGGTAGGCAATACTACCTTTAAATTCAAAATATACTCTCTAATAGTGCCGTATTTTACCACTCTGGGGCCACCACTGCCATGCGCTACGTTGCCTCCTAAAAAGCAGGAGCCTTTGCTCGATGGATCTACTGGATAATATAAACCTTTAGCCTCCACCGCATTCATAAACACTTCGGTTATTACCCCCGATTGTACCCTGGCTTGTAAATTTTGTTCATCAATCTCTAAAATAGAATTAAACCG
>CANGZX010000106.1 GCA_947458775.1 Sphingobacteriaceae bacterium
ATGCAATTGTTTGCTCACTACTTTTTCTATATCCACCGTATTGCCAAACAAATCGGTTTGGGCGGCGTGATGCACCGGGGCTGCAGTACTTGCCTGAGTGTTGGCTACGCTAAACTCTTCGCCAAAAACTCGTCGGCCAAGGGTTCTAAATTCGAGCTCGGCAAATAAAGGCTCGAGCACACTACGATCGGGTTCTTCAATTAATAAGGTTTGCGGATCTAGGGCCACGGGGGCATCTAAAATAATGGTGGCTAGTTTTTTGGAAAGCAGGCCTTGTTGCGCAAAATTCTCTACGTTTTCACGCATTTTTCCTTTTAACTCGTGGCTGTTGGCAATGATGTTTTCCATAGATCCGTACTGCTTAATAAGCAGCTTGGCTGTTTTTTCGCCAATTCCCGGAATGCCCGGAATGTTATCTACCGCATCGCCCCAAAGGCCTAAAATATCGATCACTTGATCTACTCGGTCTATTTCCCATTTGGCCAACACCTCTTTTACGCCCATAATTTCTACATCGTTACCCATACGGGCAGGCTTGTAAATGAAAATATTGTCGGAAACGAGTTGGGCAAAATCTTTATCGGGGGTCATGCAGAAAACGGTGAAGCCTTCTTGCTCTGCTTTTTTAGCTAGGGTGCCAATTACATCGTCGGCTTCGTAGCCATCGGAACTAATTACAGGTATGTTAAAGCCTTCTATTAAGCGGATAATATAGGGGATGGCGGTAGCCAAATCTTCGGGCATGGCTTCGCGGTGGGCTTTGTACGCTTCAAACTCTACGTGGCGTTCGGTGGGTGCCGAAGTATCGAATACCACGGCCATATGGCTTGGTTTTTCTTTTTTGAGCACCTCCAACAGCGTATTGGTAAAACCCATTACTGCCGAGGTATTTAAGCCGGCGGCGGTATAACGGGGGTTTTTACTGAAAGCAAAATGTGCCCGATAGATGAGGGCAAAGGCGTCTAAAAGAAATAATTTTTTCATGTATACAAGTGCTTGCCAAGGCGCAAGCTTCCAAATTTAATAATTGGCGGTGTAATAACGGGTTTTTATTTCCTACAGATACAATCTAGCAGATGATCGTTTACCATGCCTGTGGCTTGCATGTGGGCATAGCAAATGGTGGTGCCAAAAAACTTGATGCCTCGTTTTTTGAGGTCTTTGGCAATTTTATCGGAAAGTTCGGTACGGGCGGGTATTTCTTTTAAACTTTTCCACTGGTTTACAATCGGCTTTTTTTCGGGAAGATATCCCCAAATAAATTCGGAAAAACTACCAAATTCTTTTTGAATGTCTAAGAAAATTTGGGCATTGCGAATGGTGGATTGTATTTTTAATCGGTTGCGAATGATGCCGCTGTCTTGCATTAAACGTTCCGCATCGGAAGGGGTAAATTGCGCCACTTTAACTGGATCGAAATTGGCAAAGGCTTTTCTGTAACCTGCTCTGCGGCGTAAAATAGTAATCCAACTTAAGCCGGCTTGCGCCCCTTCTAGTACTAAAAATTCAAAAAGAGTACGATCGTCATACACCGGTTTCCCCCATTCTTCATCGTGGTATTTTACATATAAGGGGTCGGTACCGCACCAGCCGCAACGAACAATTAGATCGCTTGACATATTAATCTATTTGAATGGGATAATGGCTTAATAATCCGGGTAAGCCTTCTAATGAAAACTTGGCCTGGTTTACCTTATTTTGATCTGGCTGAATGGTAAAATTACGAGCTGTTCTAAAGTCGGCTTTTTCAAGTATGGTCTGCTCAAATACCGCCCGATTTAAATCGCATTGGTCAAATTGAACGCCAGTGAGGTCTGCTTCTCCAAATTCAACTTCTTGCAAGCTACAAGAACTAAAGTGGGTGTTTTTGAGTTTTCGCTTGTAAAAAGATGAAAAATCTAGATTACACCGAGTAAAGCTTACTTCAAATAAAAAATCAGTGCAATACTCGAAGCGTAAGCCAATGAGTTTACAATCTGTAAAATGAACGTTTCGGAAGGCCGTGCGGGTAAGGTGTACGTTACTCAAATTACACGCATTAAATTCGCAATTGGTAAACAGCACCTCGGTTATATCTGCTGCGGTGAAATCACAATTCACAAAAACACAGTCTTCGTATTCGACTTTTTTAAATTCACCGGGAGCGAAATTCCGGTTTTCAAAACGCTGTTCAAAAAAAATGTCCATGGATGTATTATGCATTCAGTTCATCCCAATACTCTACCGCTCTACGATAGTGTGGAATAACAATGGAGCCGCCCACTAGATTGGCAATCATAAAAATCTCGTTCATTTCTTCGGAATTTACCCCGGCTTCGTGGCACTTGCCCAAATGATATTTAATGCAATCGTCGCAACGCAAAACCATAGAGGCAACCAAGCCTAACATTTCTTTGGTTTTTACATCCAAAGCACCGTCGGCATAAGTGGTGGTATCGAGTGCAAAAAAACGTTTAATATTGGTATTGGCACTCTCCATAATCCGATCGTTCATTCGGTTACGGTAGTCGTTAAATTCGTTTACTAATTTTCCCATGGTTTAAATTTACGCTTCTAAATCCAATTCTAAAGCCGGATCCCAAAATAGCTTTTTAAAATGTTGCACTTGATCATTTAGCACCGCTATGCCTTCGGCTTCGAGCAATTCTTGCATGCGGCTGGGGCTTTCAAAATGGTGTTTACCGGTGAGCAAGCCTTGGCGATTGACCACCCGATGAGCCGGCACTGGCGGATGCACGGTATGTGCTCCGTTCATGGCGTAGCCCACCATTCGCGACGAACCTTTGGTGCCCAAATAGGCGGCAATGGTACCGTAAGAAGTTACCCTGCCCCGCGGAATTAAGCGGACTACTTGGTATACTTGCTCAAAAAAATCAGCTCTATCCATTAAGCAAAACTAAAGCGTACGTAATTGATGTTTTTATCGTGGGCCAAGTATTTTTTCTCGTAATAGGTTTTAATAGCTAATACTTCGTCTACCAAATCAGAACGGTATAAATCTTCGGTACGTACGTGTAGCTTTAAGCCAAGCTGCTCAATAGTTTCGAGCGTAAAGGCATAAAAATCGTCGTTATCTGTTTTGAGGTTTATAGGAGAAGACTCTTGAAGAATCACTTTGTATTTTTCTAAAAATCGGGGTGCGGTTAGGCGTTTCTTCTCCCGGCTAATCTGCGGTTGCGGGTCGGGGAAAGTAATCCAAATTTCACTCACTTCATCGGCATCAAAATAGTCTAGTATGTGTTCTATTTGAATGCGTAAAAAAGCCACATTGTGAATGCTCTCTTCGATGGCGGTTTTGGCACCACGCCAAATGCGGTTACCTTTATAATCGATGCCAATAAAGTTTTTTTCTGGAAATAATTGCGCCAAGTTTACGGTATACTCTCCTTTGCCACAGGCCAATTCTAAAACCAAGGGTGCATCATTTTTAAAATGCATTTTGCTCCACTTACCTTTTAATGATTTTCCGGCATCTAATTCGTATACATTGGCGAATGTTTCTATTTCTGCAAACTTGCGAAGTTTATCTTTACCCATGGCAATAGTTTAGGGCAACAAAAATAGTTTTATCTTTGAAGCAACCGTGGAAAAAAACGCAAAAATATATGTAGCCGGTCATCGAGGGATGGTGGGCTCTGCTATTTTAAGAAAATTACAGGCCGAGGGCTATACCAATTTGCTATTTCGCAATTCGCAAGAACTCGATTTACGAAACCAACAGGCCGTTGCCGATTTCTTTGCCAGCGAAAAACCAGACTATGTTTTCTTGGCTGCTGCCAAAGTGGGCGGTATTGTAGCAAACAACACCTATCGGGCCGATTTTTTGTATGAAAATTTGGCTATTCAGAACAACGTAATACACCAAGCATACCTGCATGGTGTGCAAAAATTGTTGTTTTTAGGTTCCAGTTGCATATACCCAAAATTGGCGCCACAGCCCTTAAAAGAAGAGTACTTATTAACAGGTTTATTGGAACCTACCAACGAGCCTTA
>CANGZX010000107.1 GCA_947458775.1 Sphingobacteriaceae bacterium
AATACACTTACAAAACAACCAGAGGCATTAAACCAAGCTACTTTAAAAATTAGCGGTAAAAAAGGTGCTCAAAAATGGATTGGTGTATCTCCTTTTGCCCAACACAGCCAAAAAGTATACCCCTTAGATAAAATGGGCAAGGTACTTTCTGCCCTAGCTGCAGAAGGCTATCGTATTTTTGTATTTGGTGGAGGGCAGGAAGAACAAAAAATTGCCGAAAATTGGGCGAAACAAAATGAAAATATCACCTCCCTCATCGGAAAATTAAACTTAAGCGAAGAGCTGAGCCTCATTTCCAATTTAGACGTCATGCTCAGCATGGATTCTTCGGGCATGCACCTAGCCTCCTTAAAAGGCATACCTGTAGTTTCTGTTTGGGGTGCCACCCACCCCCATGCTGGTTTTTTAGGCTACGGGCAAAGCCTTGCCAATTGCATACAAGTAGATTTAGCCTGCCGCCCCTGCTCTGTTTACGGCAATAAACCTTGTCACCGTGGCGATTTTGCTTGTATGAACCAACTCAGCGAACTGCTCGTCATCCAAAAAATACTGAACACAATTTCTTGATAAGGGCAATACCCAAGCCTTTTAAAGCGTTTTATATTAAAAAAATCATGAAAAAAATAATATTAAGTGCCTTAATGGCCTCAATGGTTGTTATGGCAAGTGCGCAGGTTAGAGTAGGTGCAAAAGCAGGCGTTAATTTTTCTAAAATAGATTACCAAGATAAAACTTTAGGAGATGTATTAAAATCATCGAGTACAAGTTATTTCTTTGGCGGAGTCGTTGAATTTCCATTTTTAGGCAAATTATCTCTTCAACCAGGCTTAATACTAAACGGGCATGCCGGAAATTTAGGCTCTGGGGTTGATAAAGTAACCTACAATTTGATGTATGCGGAAGTTCCTCTAAATATTTTAGGCCGTGCAGATTTAGGGATCGGGTCGTTTTATTTAGGTGGTGGCCCTTATGCAGCCTATGCAGTTTCAGGTAAGATAAAATCGAGCGGTATTAGCGAAAAAATAAAATTTGGCAATACGGTTGATGATATCATGAAACCTAGCGATTACGGAATAAACCTATTAACTGGATTGGATTTGAGAGGAGGATTGAGTTTGGGCTTAGGCTATAAATTGGGCTTAAGTGATAATGCGCCAAAGACCTTAACCGAAGCATTGAATAGTAAAAATAGCAGTTTTAGTGTTTCTTTAGGCTATATGTTAAAACTATAATATCAATCTATTTTAAGTTCCTTAAAAGCGAATATCTGTTCAGATTTTCGCTTTTTTATAGCAAAATGCACCTATTTCCGGGTACTATTTGCACGATACCCGCTACTTGTAATTCGAGGAGTAGTAAAGCAATTTTACTTTGCGAAAAGCCGGTATTTAACAGTAAAGTATCAATAGCTATACCGTCAAATTCTGCTAAATGTGATAAAACTACTTGTTCATCGGGAGTTCTGCTTAACCAATTAGCTTGGGTTAGCCCTTTTTTACATGAACTAGTTATATCCCAAGCTAATAACGAAGCTACGTCTGCTGCTTGCGTAATTAAATGTGCCCGATTTGTTTTAATAAGATCGTGACAACCCCTGCTGTATTCATCGGTAGCTCTGCCAGGGAATGCACACACTTCTCTATCGTAGGAATTGGCTAAATCTGCCGTAATGAGTGCCCCACCCTTACTATTGGCCTCCACCACAATGGTGGCATCGGCTAAGCCAGCAATAATGCGGTTGCGTTTAGGGAAATTTTCTCTATCGGGAATTGTTTGTGATGGAAATTCGGTCAATAACCCTCCATGTTGGAGCATTTCTGCGGCTAATTTCCGGTGTGCATTGGGATAAATTCGATCGAGCCCATGCGCCAAAACCCCGAGCGTGGGTAATTCGTATTTTACGCAAGCCTTGTGTACTGCAGCATCTATACCATAAGCCAAGCCGCTCACTACCAAAGCTCCATATTCGGCTAAACCTTTTACCAATTCGTCGCAAAGCAGTTTTCCGTGGGTTGTAGCATTTCGAGTACCGACCACACTCACTATTTTTTGCGCATTTAAATTGGCCTGGCCTTTATAAAAAAGAACAAGAGGTGCATCGTAACAATAAGAGAGTCTTTTCGGATACTTTTCATCGCCCAAAACCAGTAGTTGAATGCCGTGAGCCTCGGCAAAGGCTAACTCGGCAACACAAGTATCAAATTCATCAAATTGACGAATATTACGAGCCAATTGAGGGCCAATACCATCTACGTGGAGCAAATGCTTGTAGGAAGCATTAAAAATGGCTTCAGCGGCTCCAAAATGGCTCAAGAGTGTACGAGCCAATACAGCTCCTACACCAGGAATGCGGGTTAAGGCTAGTAAATATTCAGTTGACACGTTACGTTATTGTGCTTCGAAGTACACAACGAATTTTGTAAGAAAAAAATCTTGAGGAAAGTATTTTGTGATTGCAAATTGTTTTACGCCTTTGAGTTTGGCTGCTGCCAACTCTTCGGTTAAATCGCCTCCTTTGAGGTATAAAACACCATTAGCAAGGGTATTTTTGCCACCTTTTCTAAGTTTAGCTCGTACCCACGGGTAGAAATCTTTTAACTGTGTAACGGCTCTTGAAATCACAAAATCAACCGTTCCCTTTACTTCTTCGGCACGCATGTGGCTAGCTTGTACATTTTTGAGACCAAGGGCTTGGGCTACTTCTTGCACCACTTTAATCTTTTTACCTATGGAATCTACCAAATGAAAAGACGTTTCGGGGAATAAAATGGCTAAAGGAATACCTGGGAAACCCCCTCCTGTTCCTACATCGAGCACCGTTTCTCCAGGTAAAAATTCGAGTACTTTTGCTATACTTAGCGAATGGAGTACATGATGCTCGTAAAGCATATCGATATCTTTTCTCGAAACCACATTGATTTGCGCATTCCAAAAACGATACAATTCATCTAGGGCCTCAAACTGCTTTTGTTGTTCGGTGCTCAGGTTCGGAAAATATTGAAAAATATCTTGTACGCTGGGTTTCACTAGCTGTTGTTTTTAATAAGGTATACCGCTCTAAGTGCCATGCTTTGAAGCAAATAGATCGGTTCTAAAATAGGCATTGCCCATTGTATATTCGGGTGTTTTAAGCGTTTTGCAATTTTAAAATACACCGCATATTGTAAGAGTAAACGGAACAAATAGATACCAAGTACTACTGGCCAACTGAAACCAAGAATAAGCAATCCTACGCTTATTAAATAGAAAAGCACAGCAGTGTAGACTCCAACATGTAAACGCAAGCGATTGCCCAGTTTAAATAGCTTCTGTGTATCCATACGGGTAAACTTATCTTTTACAAACTGAGCATAACTATAATTTATATCCGTAAACACATGACTAGCAGGGTTTATTTCTACCCTAGTGTTTTTAGGAGTGGCATGTTGATTGATAAAAAAATCGGTTTCACCGTAGGTTAAATGCATGTGGGAGGCATAGCCCTTACCTGCAAAAAAGGTCGTTTTAGTGAAGGCTATATTCTGTCCATAGCCACTAAACGCTTTTCCTTTAATGGCAAAAGAAAGACTATAGAGGGCCGTCATAAAATGATCGAAACGGCTGAGTAAGGTGCTAAACGTTGCACCCGCAGGAAAGGGTGCATAGCCCAAAACCAGCTCGGTATTTTCGGTAAAATTGGCTTGCATGTGCGCAATCCATTTTTTAGAACGTGGCAAATAATCCGCTTCAATAAATAAAATTTGTTCGTATTGCGCTGCTTTAATGCCAAGCGTTAGGGCATACTTTTTAGTGCGTCTAAATCGATCGTCGATAGGCACATTCACTATTTTTACCTGCGGATAGGTCACAGCAAGGCTTCTTAACAGGTCTTCAGTGTCGTCCCAAGAGCAATCGTTTACCAATACCAACTCGAATGCAGCATCTTCTTGACTCAGCCATTCGGGTATGTTATTTTCTAGGTATGCAGCATGA
>CANGZX010000108.1 GCA_947458775.1 Sphingobacteriaceae bacterium
ACTTTCAAAACCTTTCCACCCTTTATATGCCGCATTTTGGGCGTTGCTAACAATGTTTTGCGCTTTAACAAAATAGGGGGTACCGCCCAGTTTGCTAAACGAATCGTAATCTAAACCAATCACAACATTAGCATAAAAAGCCAATAACGAACTTAAATTTCCAGTATAATTTTGCTCGGTAAATTCTACTGCCTGCCCTTCGGCATAATAAAAATCAAATTCTTTGTCGGTAATATTGAGTAAGGTGCTATTATAAGCCGTATTGTATACAGGTCTACTCGATAGCAGTTGCGCTTCGGCTTTAAAGTTAGGCGATGATCCGTCCCAGTCGGTAATGGTAATAATCCAGGTGCAATCTATACGTTCCTGAGGCTTTAGTTCGTCTGCACTCCATTTGCGGCCATTCAAAAAATCGCTAATGGTGGTTTCCAACACATCCAATACCCGTTTATTAGCACTTTGAATTTTTGGCGAAAGAATTTGTACCCTAGCGTTTAAATCCTGAGCATGTACCTGCTGGATAAAGCAAAAACCTAAAATAATCCATTTAAGACTTTTCATGCGGTATAATAGCTAGTATTTTTCGGCAAATATCTTGTGCCACTTCGTTCTTTGGTTTAAGAACAAATGTTTCGGAGTTTAATTGCTTATCAAGGATAGTAATTTTATTCAAATCACTTTTAAAGCCCGCTCCTTCATCATTCAAGGAGTTAAGCACAATGAGGTCTAAATTTTTTCTTTTCAGCTTTTCACTAGCGTGAGCCACTTCATTTTCTGTTTCTAGGGCAAAGCCTACCAATAGCTGGTTCGCACGCTTTTTCTTGCCAAGTTCTGCTAGTATATCGGTAGTTTTAATCAGGTTTAGAGAAAAGGATTGTTCTTTCTTTTTTATTTTTTGATCCGCAACCTGCTCGGGCTTATAGTCAGCTACTGCTGCACTCATCACCGTAATATCCGCTTCGCCAAATTCTGATAAAGTAGCTTTTAATAAGTCATCGGCCGATACGACATCGATGCGCTTAATAGCCTTAGAATAAAGGGAAAGAGCTGTAGGCCCGCTAATAAGTGTAACCTCAGCCCCCAATCGGTAAAGTTCTTCTGCAATGGCAAAGCCCATTTTTCCCGACGAGTGATTCCCGATAAAACGCACCGGATCGATAGCCTCGTAAGTTGGCCCGGCCGTTACCAAAGCCTTTTTATCTGCTAATGGAAGTTTTTTTTTTAATTCTTGTTGTAGAAGGGCAACGATTTCTTCAGGCTCGGCCATTCGGCCTTCACCAATTAAACCGCTAGCCAATTCGCCTGCATTTGGCTGAATGAGGATGTTACCGTAAGACTGTAATTGCTTAACGTTTTGTGTGGTAGAAGGATGTTTCCACATATCTAAATCCATAGCTGGTGCAAAATACACCGGGCATTTAGCGGAAAGATACGTGGCTAACAATAAATTATCGCAAATACCTGTAGCCATTTTACCTAGGGTGTTGGCACTAGCAGGAGCAATTAGTAAGATATCGGCCCATAGGCCCAAATCCACGTGATTATTCCATTCTCCAGTTTCAGGAACAAAATAATCAATCAATACAGGTTTTTTAGAGAGGGTAGCAAGTGTAAGTGGGGTAATAAAAGATAGGGCATCTTTGGTCATTACCACCTGCACTTCTGCGCCAGCCTTAAGCAATAAGCGCACTAAATGAGCAGCCTTATAACTAGCAATGCTGCCGCAAACGCCTAAAACTATTTTCTTGCCAGTAAGCATAGAGCTTAAAAATTAAGCAGTTTTATTATTGCTCACTAGTAGGATTACGGTGGTATACTTTACCGTGAATAAATTCGTCAACAGCAACTAAAGTAGGCTTAGGCATACGCTCGTAGTGTTTAGAAATTTCAATTTGCTCACGATTTTCGAATACTTCTTCTAAATTATCGTTAGACGATGCAAACTCAGCAAGTTTAGCATGTAACTCCTCTTTCACATTATTTGAAATTTGGTTTGCTCTCTTGCTAATAATTACAATTGATTCGTAAATATTGCCAGTTTCTTTGTCTAATTCGCGTAAATCACGAGTTACAGTAGATGTTGGTATAGACGGTTTCGTTGTCATGTTATATATGGTTTTATTTTCTTCTAATTAATTTAGTTCGTAGCGGCTGTTTCAAGTGCCAATAACTTCTTCGCATTTTCAATGCCAATTTCAGAATCCGTTTTCAATTGCAGGGCGTCTTTCACAAACTTGCTATCTGGGTAGCTTTCAATAAACTCTGTGTATAGTTGTATAGCCTCATTAAAACGCTCTTCTTGTTTATTCTCAAAACTATTTTTAGCATACAGGTATTGTGCTTTAATAGTCAAAAATTCCATCTCTTCAGCAAACTTTGTATCCGGATAATCCCTCATCGAGTTTTTAAATGCAATAACCGCAGATTTAAAATCTCCAATTTCTAAATACATTTTAGCATTCTCAAACGATTTAATTTCCAATTTATCTCTCAAATCCTGAATAAGTTTTGCTGCCTCTTGGCTGCGATCGCTTCTGGGGTATAAATTGATAAACAACTGGAGTGCTTCTATAGCCTTTAAAGTATTTGCTTGATCCAGCGAATACGTGGGAGATTCTAAATAAAAGCAGTAAGCCGCCATATATCTACATTCTTCCGCCTTCGGGCTACTAGGATACGTATCGGCAAAAATCTTAAAGTGATACCTAGCCGTTACATAATCGCGTAAATGGTAATGCGTGTACGAATAATAATAGTATAAATCTTCCGCTTCCGATTGCCCACGGTAGCGCCCCACTAAATCATCAAATAAGCTAAGCGCTTTGGTGTAACTCTTCTTATTATAGAGTTTTACACCTTCTTGATATTTTTGTGCAGTATTAGTACTAGCCTTCAGTTTTTCGAACTTGCTTTTACACCCTTGCGCACCAAGCGCAACAATTAATATAAAACAAAAAACTATTCGTTTAGTTAGAAACATCTTACAAAGATAGCTTAATTCAGTTAAAGTTCAATTAAATATGGGCTAAGCTAGGTCAATTTCGTCTAAAATCACCCAATTTAACACTGTTTAACAATCTGTTTAAATATGTTTTATTTTTTTCCGATTGATTTTCAGTGAATTGAAGCTTTATTTATAGGCAGCTATTGTGAAGTATAAAAACTCGTCGTATGTTTGTGGCCCCTTAAGAAAGAGGCTCGATCTCAGACTTAAGGATGTAAACTAGAGACAGAAAATATTTTTTATTTTTTACTTGCAATTACCAAAAGCAGTCCCTACCTTTGCAGTCCGCAAAACGGAGAGGTGTAAAAACCAACCAGCGGAAAATGGAATAACGCGATGTTAAACCGTAAACAAATTCGAAACTAGACGGCCGTTCGGCCAAATAGATACAGCCAAACCGTGAGGAGAGGCGCAATGTTCTTTAAGAGATATCATGTAGCGTAACGAGTAAAAGAACTCGTTTCTTTTTAAGTCAATTCAACAAATAGAAAAACAACAGATTCTATTTATAATAAAATAGAGTCAGAAATCAATACTCATACAATGGAGAGTTTGATCCTGGCTCAGGATGAACGCTAGCGGCAGGCCTAATACATGCAAGTCGAGGGGTAGAATGGGGCTTGCTCCATTTGAGACCGGCGCACGGGTGCGTAACGCGTATGCAATCTACCTTAATCTGGGGGATAGCCTCTCGAAAGAGAGATTAATACCGCATAACATTATGATATGGCATCATATTATAATCAAACATTTATGGGATTAAGATGAGCATGCGTGACATTAGCTAGTTGGTGAGGTAACGGCTCACCAAGGCGACGATGTCTAGGGGATCTGAGAGGATGACCCCCCACACTGGTACTGAGACACGGACCAGACTCCTCCGGGAGGCAGCAGTAAGGAATATTGGTCAATGGGCGCAAGCCTGAACCAGCCATGCCGCGTGCAGGAAGACGGCCCTA
>CANGZX010000109.1 GCA_947458775.1 Sphingobacteriaceae bacterium
AAAGTAGAAAATTGAAGGAGGGGAACTGTCAGTCCTTTGTAAAACCAACGGTATTTAGAATGGATATAAATTGGCTGAAAAGGACTGCAATGAGGCCTATTTAACTAAATTTTATAAGGCAAGCTCTACCCAATTACCGTCTACGCGAATAATCTCAATCAGTTCATCGAGGGCATTTTCAGTATTTACATTTTTCTTAACCACCTCTTTACCGCGGTATAGGGTGATTTTTCCGGGGCCTGTACCAACATAGCCATAATCGGCGTCGGCCATTTCGCCGGGACCATTTACGATACAACCCATTATGGCAATTTTAATACCTTTTAAATGATCGGTACGGCTACGGATAAGCTGGGTAGTTTCTTGCAAATCGAATAAAGTACGTCCGCAACTAGGGCAAGAAATATATTCAGTTTTAGAAATGCGGCAACGCGTAGCTTGTAAGATACCAAATGAGGTGCTAAGGAGTAATTTAGGGGAAAGCTGTGGAGCGTGCAACCAAATTCCATCGCCAAAACCATCTAGTAAAAGTGCTCCGGCATCTGTAGCGGCATACAATTGAAATTCGTTTTCAGTTAAATTTGGATAGATTTTTTTGATAATTACGGGCACCTTTATACCTAGTTGTTCTAACAGAAAAAACGCTTGCCTTTGATCTTGCATGGCATTTTCGGCGGTGCTGCTAAGCACAAAAACGAGTGTTTTATCTATCGGTATTTGCTGAAACGCATCGCTGTGCATATCGGCTAAACTCAGTTCTACCAAATTGAGTGCTGGGCATTTGTCTACCGCAGTTAAATAATCTTCCAAACTATAAAACGGATGGCAATTCGCTTTATTTGCCAGCTTTTTCCAGGTTGGATATTGGTACAGCTGCTTTAAATTTCCGGGAAGGGTAAAGGAAGGCAATTGATCAGCTAGGAAAACAAAATCAACCGATTGTTCGCCCATGCTGTATTTATCTAAAATAGGCGAATAAACATAGCCCACATCCGATAACACGGCCGGATCTTTTAAATTTTTTGATGATAAATCGATAATTACCCGAGGCACCTGATGTCCGCCAATAAAGGTGTTTAGCTCCTCTGAAACTCTTTTTTGATAAGAGAAAGGCGAAAATTGAGCAGGTAAAACACGTGGTGAAGAAACTTCGACCTTGGAATTGCGCAGCGCATATCTTTTCACTAAATCTTGTGCAACAGGAATCTCTAACTCGGGATCTTCGGTTAAGGATACACGAATGGTATCGCCCAAACCATCTTCCAACAAGGTACCAATACCTACCGCCGATTTAATTCGCCCATCTTCGCCATCGCCGGCTTCGGTTACGCCTAAATGCAATGGATAATTCATGCCTTCGGCCACCATGGTTTTTACCAATAAGCGGTAAGCCTGCACCATCACTTGCGGGTTGCTCGATTTCATAGAAATTACCAAATTATGGTAGTTCAAATCTTCGCAAATGCGCATAAATTCCATGGCCGATTCTACCATACCCAGAGGTGTATCGCCAAATTGGCTCATAATACGGTCTGATAATGAACCGTGGTTGGTACCAATACGCATGGCGGTACCATATTCTTTACAAATAGCTACCAAAGGGGCGAATTTTTTATAAATACGGTCTAATTCATCTTGGTATGCTTGGGGCGTATAGTCAAGGGTTTCGAAACGTTTTTTATCGGCATAATTCCCCGGATTGATGCGCACTTTTTCTACCAAACGGGCAGCCAACTCGGCGGCATTGGGGGTAAAATGAATATCGGCTACCAAAGGTGTGTGGTAGCCCCTTTTACTAAGTTCTTTTTTTATTTCGGCTAGGTTCTGAGCCTCTTTTATGCTGGGGGCGGTAATACGTACCAATTCGCAACCAGCCTCAATCATGCGTATAGATTGTTCTACCGTTCCGTGGGTATCCATGGTGTCGGTAGTGGTCATACTTTGTATGCGAATAGGGTTGTTTGCTCCCATAGAAACATCTCCCACCTGCACTTCTCTAGTAAGAAAGCGCTTGTATTGCAGGAGCGATGGACAGTATATTCCTGCTAGTTCGGGGGAGTTAGTAGACTTCATGCACGTGTGTTAGGAAAACAAAAATAAGAAAATGTTCGATGCAATGTAGCCTAAAGTAAGCGTTCTTTTACCACCAAGGTGCCCGCTAATTTATCGTGCAAACATTGTTGTTTGCGGTCGAAAAAACCGAATAAATAGCCTAAACCAAATGTTAGCGTACTTAACCATTTGCCTAGGTTGCGCAAAAGCGATCGACCAAAACTAATGCTGCGCCCTTCTTCATCGCATACTTTTATACCCAACAATTGCTTACCCAGCGTGGCTTGTTTTTTTGAGCTCTCCATAAAAACAGCATAAACAGAACGTGCAATGGGAATAATCACTATCCCCGAAAGGGCAATGGCAATTTTAACCAGCTGCTGATTTGGAAAAGATAGCAAGACTAAAGCCACCACGCTATACATACCAAAAACTAGTAAATAGTCTACAGCCATGGCCAATAGGCGAACATCAAGCGAAGCAAAATATTGGGGTTGTACAATGGTAGCTTTAAAACCCAAGAGGCTGCGTATTGCAGGAATTTCGTGCGCTTCTTTGTAGTCGTCCATCGTGTCCGACTTGATGAAGGTGCCGGGTTTTATGGACCGGCTTTTTAATTCTTCGAGTGAAAATGGACCAGCAGGTTTCCCATTTTCAACCACCCAAAATGTAGGCACACTAATAGCGTTTTACTTTAAATGACGACAAACCGCCGTTTAGTTTGATATGAATTTTGGTAGCTGCTGTGGCATAGTTGGCACTTTCATACAAACCATCTCTTTTTTTATCAAACCCTTCGAACGATTTACTGGTTAAACCACCTTCGTACTCAATTTGACAGGCTGCATTTTCAGGAATAGACACCTTAACTTCAGATACACCTGTTTCTACGCTAACTGTGGTAAGTGCTAAGGGTTGCCCCAGTTTTACTTCAAAAGCGGCTGCTCCACCCTTAATGCTTAAATCAGCAAGTTTGTAGGCAGATAAATCAAAATCAGCTTTACCGGCACCCATATCTAACTGAATGCTCCAAATAGGATTGGGATTTAGACGCAGTACCGCTTTGTTCGCATTTGATTTTTTTAAATTCCAAGATTTTTCGCCATCGTGCATTTTAAACTGTACGTTATCTAAAGAATCGGTGCTCGATTTGGTAAGGGTATACTGCCCATACGATTGATTGACTTCGGCTTCGAATAGTTGAGATGTAGCTTCTTTCAGTTCATAAACAGTCGCACCACCTTCAATGGTTAATGCTGCATAAGGTATGGCTGGGTTATACGTTTCTGAGAAGGTTCTTACTTGGTTGGTATCACTAGCGCTGAGTTCCTCATCGTCATTAAAAAACCAATTAGCATTATGATTAGAACGGGTACTACCCACGTAGGCAACTGCACCTAAAACTACACAGGTTAGTAAAATAACAAGTGCTTTACCTGCTGGACTCTGTTTTGCTTTGCCAAACACTAAATTTAATCCCGATAAGATTAAAATGAGTGGCCAAAAATGCCATACAGAACGCCAATAGAAATCAATAACATCAAAGTTATCGAGTAATAAAATACTGCCAACAAAAACGAGGGTAATTCCCCATACTATTCTTTCGCTTTTCATATGCTTGGGTTTTAACGCTTATTCTGCTTTTTTAGTTTTTCTAGCTGCTGGCTTTTTGACCGCAGTAGGTTTTTTAGCTACCGGCTTTTTAGGGGCCGCTTTTTCTTCCGCAACGGGCGTAACGGACTCAGAAGCTTCCACTGTTTTTGCTTCGGTATTTTTGCCTGAATTAACTAACATAAATAAGCCCGGTATAATTAATGCCAAAGGCCAAAGCTTTCCAAAGCTTACCCATTCTGGTATCCAATCGAACTGATCGAGTAAGAAAAAGGAGCCTAAAGCAAT
>CANGZX010000110.1 GCA_947458775.1 Sphingobacteriaceae bacterium
AAAGAAGCGTTATCAAACGCAATGTTTCGTGTAGAATTAGAAAACGGTCACGAAATTATTGCGCATATATCAGGTAAAATGCGGATGCATTACATTAAAATTTTACCTGGCGATAAAGTAAAACTAGAAATGTCGCCTTATGATTTATCAAAAGGCAGAATAACTTATAGATATAAATAACAATGAAAGTTAGAGCATCCATTAAAAAGCGTAGTGTTGATTGTAAAATCATTCGCCGTAAAGGAAAACTTTTTGTAATTAACAAAAAGAATCCAAAGTATAAACAACGTCAAGGATAATATAATTCGCTAAAAAAATATGGCAAGGATATCAGGTATTGATTTACCAAGAAACAAAAGAGGAGAAATAGGGCTAACCTACATTTATGGTATTGGCAGATCTACAGCGCAAAGCATTTTAGATAAAGCCGGTATTAGTTACGATGTAAAAGTGCAAGACTGGACAGATGCTCAGTTAACACAGATTCGTAATTTCATTAATGATGAGATTAAAGTGGAAGGTGCACTACGTTCTGAAGTTCAATTGAATATCAAACGCTTAATGGATATTGGTTGCTACCGCGGCTTACGTCACCGTAAAGGCTTGCCTACTCGTGGACAGCGTACCAAAAACAACTCACGTACCCGTAAAGGAAAACGTAAAACAGTTGCTAACAAGAAAAAAGCTACTAAATAATAGATAGATAGGAGTGCTTAGATTGTAGGTATGATAATCGTATCGTTTAATCTGCTCAAATCTGGAATAACAAGATAAAAATTAGCATAAGAGTGCCGGGGTAGAAAAATCATCTCAAGTCTCTTATCTAAAATCTAAAAACAAAATGGCAAAAACTAAAAAAGTAACCAAAAAACGTATTGTTGTTATCGAGCCTGTAGGTCAGGCACATATCAATGCTACTTTTAACAATATCATTGTAACCCTTACCAACAACCAAGGTCAAACTATTTCTTGGTCATCTGCTGGTAAAATGGGTTTCAAAGGTTCTAAAAAGAATACCCCTTACGCTGCCGGTCAAGCTGCTTCCGATTGTGGTAAAGTAGCCCACGATTTAGGCTTGCGTAAAGTAGAAGTATTTGTAAAAGGTCCGGGTTCTGGTCGCGAATCAGCTATTCGTACATTACAAACAGTAGGAATTGATGTCTTATGTATTAAAGACATTACCCCGATGCCACACAATGGCTGTCGTCCTCCGAAACGTAGAAGAGTTTAATCAACCAATTTTTTAAAGCTAAGATTCGCCCCGTATAGCGGGAACGATACTTTAAAACACACAAACATGGCAAGATACACCGGACCTAAGTCCAAAATCGCCCGTAGATTCAGAGAGCCAATTTTTGGCCCTGATAAGGCACTAGAAAGAAAAAATTATGGTCCTGGTATGCACGGACCAAACAAGCGTAGAGGTAAACAATCTGAATACGCAGTTCAGCTTCAAGAAAAACAAAAAGTTAAATACACGTACGGAGTTTTAGAACGTCAGTTCGAAAACTTATTCCACAAAGCATCTTCTAAGGATGGTATTACGGGTGAGAACCTATTAAAATTTTTAGAAGCTCGTTTAGATAACGTGGTTTATCGTTTAGGCATTGCTCCAACCCGTTCTGCAGCCCGCCAATTGGTTTGTCACAAGCACATTACTGTAAATGGCCAAGTGGTAAACATTGCATCGTACAGCGTACGTTCAGGTGATGTGGTAGCCGTTCGTGAGCGTTCACAAACTTTAGAAGCCATTACCCAATCGGTAGCTGGCCGTACCATCAACAAATTCAGTTGGTTAGAGTGGGATGCAAAAAACCTAACAGGTAAGTTCCTAAACTATCCTAACCGCGACGAAATTCCAGAAAATATTAAGGAAAACTTAATCGTCGAGTTATACTCTAAATAAGCTGATCATCCTGAGTTTTTATGCTCAGGATTGTTCATTTATGTTAAACTAACATTTAAATTAAACGATATAATGGCAATATTAGCATTTCAAAAACCAGATAAGGTAATTATGCAGAAATCAACAGATTTCGATGGAACGTTTGAATTTCGTCCCTTAGAACCTGGTTTCGGTGTTACCATTGGTAATGCTTTACGCAGAATTTTGCTTTCTTCTCTAGAAGGATACGCAATTACTTCTGTACGTTTCTCTGGTGTATCTCACGAGTTTTCTACCATTAAAGGTGTAGTAGAAGATGTAACCGAGATCATTTTGAACTTGAAACAAGTTCGTTTCAGCAAAACTGGCGATTCTGGCGATTCAGAAAAAATCTTTGTAATTATCAATGGCCAAGATCAATTCAAAGCCGGCGATATCACTAAATTCTCGAATAACTTTACCGTATTAAACCCCGATTTAGTGGTTTGCAATATGGAATCATCAGTTACCTTAGAAATTGAGTTAACCGTAAATAAAGGTCGTGGATATATCTCTGCAGAAGAAAACAAAAATGCCGACGCGTTAGTAGGTGTAATTGCTATCGACTCTATTTATACTCCAATTAAAAACGTTAAATATACCATCGAAAACTTTCGTGTTGAGCAAAAAACCGACTACGAGAAATTGGTATTAGATATTTCTACCGATGGTTCTATCCACCCGGAAGAAGCCTTGAAAGAAGCAGCTAAAATTTTGATTCACCATTTCATGTTATTCTCTGATGAGAACATCATGTTAGAATCTCAAGCAAAAGAAGAAACCAAAGAAGTTGACGAAGAAATTTTACACATGCGTAAAATCTTAAAAACCGAATTGGTAGATCTAGATTTATCTGTACGTGCCCTAAACTGCTTAAAAGCAGCGGATATTCGTTCGCTTGCCGAGTTAGTTTCGTACGATGTAGCAGATATGCTTAAATTCAGAAACTTTGGTAAAAAATCATTAACCGAAATTCAAGACTTAGTTAAATCTAAAGGCTTATCATTCGGCATGAACCTGTCTAAATTTAAATTAGACGAAGAATAATACAACAATTTATAAGCGACGTGTTCGTAATTCCCTCAACAGAGACGGTACGATCACGAAAAACGAAGAACAATGAGACACGGAAAAAAAATCAATCACTTAGGCCGCACCGATACCCATCGCAAGGCTATGTTGGCCAATATGGCCTCTTCGCTTATTTTACACAAGCGCATTACCACTACCTTGGCCAAAGCAAAAGCTTTACGCCAATATGTAGAACCCCTAATTACTAAATCTAAGAGCGATACTACGCACTCACGTCGTACCGTATTTAGTTATTTAAAAGATAAAGAAGCGGTTACTATTTTATTCCGCGAAATAGCAGAGAAAGTAGCTACCCGCCCAGGTGGATATACCCGTATTTTAAAATTAGCCAACCGTTTAGGTGATAATGCAGAAATGTCTATCATTGAATTGGTTGATTACAATACAACCTTTACGCAAGGTGCCGAAGCCGGTGCTGCTAAAAAGAAAAGCCGTAGAGGTGGTGCAGCTAGCAAAGCTAAAGTTGCAGATGCTCCTATAGTAGCTAAAGAAGTAGTAGAAACTGCTCCTGTAACAGAAGAAGTAGCTGAAGTAGCTCCAGTTGTTGAAGAGGTTGTAGAAAGTACGCCTGTAGTAGAGGAAGTTGCAGAAACTCCAGTAGCTGAAGCAACGGAAGAAGCACCAGCAACTGATGCAGCAGAAAAAGCTCCTGAAGAGCCTACAGCAGACTAAGCAAAACATACACACATTTTAAAGCCCCGAACAACCGTTCGGGGCTTTTTTTCTGCCATCCTGTCATAAGCGGGATGGCTTTTTTATCCCTGAAAAAGTCTATTTCTGCCAATTAGGTGCCTTTTACAGCTTGGCATGTTGCTTGATACTAGGCTAGTAATTCAATACAACATTGAATACATTAAGGAAAGAAAATTATGTCAAAAATTATTGGAATCGATTTAGGAACTACCAACTCATGTGTTGCCGTAATG
>CANGZX010000111.1 GCA_947458775.1 Sphingobacteriaceae bacterium
ATTCAATACCTCATTAAACTAGCTGCCAATTTCGATTTATTCTTTGTAAATTCTTTAGGATTAGGCTTTGGTAGTGGCGTGCTTGTATTTGCACTCTTGCTTATCGGGGCTATTGTGTATGGCATTCAATACAGCATCCGTAAAAATAAAACGGTACTCAACTTAGGCTTGCTATGCTTTACTTTCATCTTATTAGGCTATAGCTCTTATGCCATGCTAATTATTAGAGCACAGGCTAACCCAAGTTTAAACAATTCAGATCCAGACAATGTATATGCCATGTTGAGCTACTTAAATAGAGAGCAATATGGCGACCGTCCTTTGGCATACGGGCAGTATTTCGATTCTAAACCGATTGATGTAACTGAAGGTGGATCTATTTACCGCAAGGGTGAAACTAAATATGAAATTGCTGGCAAAAAGAACGAATATGTATACGATCGCAATACTTTACTGCCAAGAATGTATAGTGATGATCCCAGCCACGTTGGTTTCTACAAAGATTGGATGCAGCTAGGTGAAACGGGCTCTCCTAGTTTTACAGATAACCTTGGTTTTCTATTTAGCTACCAAACCGGCTTTATGTACATGCGTTATTTTGCTTGGAATTTTGTAGGCCGACAAAATGATGAGCAAGGCCATGGAAATTATTTAGAAGGCAATTGGATGACTGGTATTAAAGTCCTAGATAATTTACACATTGGCGGCCAAGACGCACTTTCGCAAGGAGCTAAAACGCAGGTTGCTTACAACCGTTTCTTTGCCCTTCCGTTTATTTTAGGCCTTATTGGTGTATTTTGGCATTTTAAACGCAAAGAAAAAGACGCTGGTATTGTAGCACTCTTATTTTTCTTTACCGGCATGGCTATTGTATTGTACTTAAACCAAACGCCTTTGCAACCTAGAGAGCGTGATTATGCCTATACCGGATCTTTTTACGCTTTTGCTATTTGGATTGGTTTGGGGGTTGCCGCTATTTCGGAGTTTTTAAGCAAAAAGCTAAGCGCCCAAAACGGGGCCATTTTAGCAACGCTTATTGGTCTATGCATGGCACCAGTATTGATGGCCAAAGAAGGCTGGAACGACCACGACAGATCAAGCAAAACCACGCCACGAGATTTTGCTATTGATTATTTAGAATCGTGTGCGCCCAATGCTATTTTATTCACCTACGGCGATAACGATACCTACCCTATTTGGTACGCCCAAGAAGTAGAAAATATTCGCCCAGATGTACGGGTAATTAATTTAAGCCTTTTAGGTACCGATTGGTATTTACGTCAGTTAAAAGATAAAATAAACGAAGCAGAGCCCGCTCCATTGAGCATGCCGAACGAAAAATTTGTGCAGGGTGTGCGTGATATCTTGTATTACCAAGACATCGGATTAAAAGAACCCGTTGAACTTAAAAACTTGGTAGAATTCCTTTTATCGGATGCCGATGCCGATAAAGTTGGCTACGAAAATGGTGACAAACAAAATTTCTTGCCTACTAAAAACTTCAAGCTTAGTGTAAACCCTCAAGAAGTTTTAGCAAGCGGTACGCTTCCAGCTAATTTAAAAGATAAAATAACCCCTGCTCTGACGTGGACATATAATAAAAACCACGTGACTAAAGATAACTTAGGGCTATTAGACATCTTAGCGCATAATAATTGGAAACGTCCTATTTATTTCGCCATTACCGTACCTTCTGATAATTATGCCGGGCTAGATAAATATTTGTACAAAGAAGGTTTTGCGTACCGCTTGCTTCCTCTTCAGCCAAGCGCTACCCCAACCGAAAGAGAATTGCTAAACACCAACACCATGTACACCAACATGATGACAAAATTCCGTTGGGGTAACATGAAAAATGCCAACTACCTCGACACAGAATCTAACCGAATGATGCTCATCATCATCAACAACTTTAATATACTGGCGGAGCAATTACTATTAGAAGGAAAAGTTGTTGAAGCGAAAAAAACTTTGGAGAAATGCCAGGAAGTAGTACCCGATAAATTATATTCTATGAGTTTTGCGGTACGCACTTATTTCACTGCAGATTTACTATATAAAGCCGGTGAAACCCAAAAAGCAAATGCACTTATTGGCAAAATATGCGATTATGTAAGCGACGAGTTGCGCTATTTCATAGCCATAGAAAAAGACAAGCCCAATGCAGCCAGCAACGACATCCAATTGGGATTCTCTATTTTAAATGAGGCCCTTAGAAGCACCAGTGCGCAAGGACAAAAAGAGCTAAACACCCGTATTCAAAAACAGTTTACAGACTTGCAATCGAGTTTAAGTCCGAGATAAATTACAAGCATAAAAAAAGGGGCTTACCACGATAAGCCCCTTTTTTATTTACAACAAACACAAAGGGTTTATTCTTGTACCACCCCCATGCTGCAAAATTTCTCAATGCGTTGGTTCACCAATTCATCAATATCTATTTTCTTTAATTGAGCTAAATCTTTAATCACCTGCTCTTTAATGGTTTGCGCTATTACTTCCATGTTTCTGTGCGCACCGCCCAAAGGCTCGGGCACCACGCCATCAATTAATTTATTGGCAAACATGTCTTTGGAAGTAAGTTTCAAGCATTCCGCTGCTTTTTCTTTAAAATCCCAACTACGCCATAAAATAGACGAGCACGATTCTGGAGAAATTACCGAATACCAAGTATGTTCTAACATGTATACTTTATCGCCAATACCTATGCCCAAGGCACCGCCCGAGGCTCCTTCGCCAATAATAAAGCACAGAATAGGCACTTTTAAAACCGACATTTCTAATAAATTTCTGGCAATGGCTTCGCCTTGGCCACGTTCTTCGGCTTCTAAGCCCGGGTAAGCACCCATGGTATCTATAAATGAAATAACAGGCTTGTTAAATTTCTCAGCCAATTTCATCAAGCGCAAGGCTTTTCTATAACCTTCTGGGTTTGCCATACCAAAGTTTCGATACTGACGCTCTTTCGTATTTTTTCCTTTTTGATGACCAATAATCATCACCGTTTGGCCGCCCAAAGTGGCAAAACCACCAATAATAGCTTTATCGTCTTTTACGGTTCTATCGCCGTGCATTTCAATAAACTCGTCGCAAATTTGCTCTATATACTCTAAAGTTTGTGGCCTATCTGGGTGACGAGAGAGTTGGACTTCTTGCCAGCGACTCAAATTCTGATACACTTCGTTTTTTGTTTTCTCGAGTTTAATTTCCAACTCTTTTACCTTATCAGACATATTCACTTTTGTCTTTTCAGCAATCTGTTTCACCTTTTCAATTTTCTGATTTAAATCAGCAATTGGTTTTTCAAAATCAAAAGAAGTAGTATCCATGTTGCGCTCTTTTAGGCCACTAAATTAGGCATTTCTACTACTAAATGAAAAATCAGATAAAATACCGCTTTCAAACAATAAGCCATAAACACAAAGCGTTGTTTCAAAAACATACAAATACTATTATGCAAAATCGCTTTCTAGCACCCGCAGCCATAATGGGCTCGGCTATCATTTTATCGGTAAGCATTTTTGCAGCCACTTGGAAATCCTCGAAATCCGAAAATCAAACTATCAATGTAACAGGTTCTGCAAAAAAAAGCATCGTATCTGATTTAGGTATTTTGAGGCTAAGCATCAATGTAGAAAAGCCCGGACAGTTAGGTGTATACCAAAGTCTTAAAACACAGGTGCCTATTGTTATGACTTATTTAGCCAAGAAGGGCCTAAATAGAAGCAAAATGAGTGTGCAGGTGATGAATGTATTTCCCAATTATATTTATAGTGAAGCAGGTAGCCCCATTAGTGTACGATCTTTTGGAGGTACACAAACTATAGAGGTGCAATCATCCAATGTAAACCTAATCAGAGATGTTTCGCTAGATGCGGCATCCTTGGTAGAAAGAGGATTAAGTGTTACCGTAAATGCACCCGAATACTAC
>CANGZX010000112.1 GCA_947458775.1 Sphingobacteriaceae bacterium
AAATCGGCATCCTTTAAAGCTAGCATCCTTAAAAATTACCCGAATAGTTTGTATGCAAAGGTAATTCTAGACCCAGAGTTTAGTCAGAAACAAGATGAACAAGCAGTAGCGCTTAATCGGGCTTATAACCAAACATTTGATGAATTTGCTAAGAAAAACTATACCAATACCTTGGTTTGTATTTTGGAGCTAAAAGCCCAGTTCGGCGAAAACAAATTGTCGCCACAATTGGCCTATTTGAAAACCATAGCCGAAGGGCACCAAGAAGAACTTGCCCCTTTTGAAACTTCCTTAAAGAACATCGTGAGCACGTATCCAGAGGATAAACTCATAACCCCCTTGGTTAAAAATCACCTCGACTTTATTGAAAAAAACCGAAAAGTACTGGCGACAAAATTAGCCGTACTTACCGATAAAGACCCACTGGTGTATGCCTTGGTAGAAGAAACGAAAACGGAAATCATCTCAAGCAAACCAGCCAAAGTCTTGAAAACAAATAGTCTATTTAGCCTAGCAGATAGCAGCCACTACTATGTGGTAATTGATGTAGCCAATGGTGGCGCAAACTTAAGTTCGTCTAGATTTGGTATTGGCCAATTCAATAGAGCAAATTTTGCCGATGGCGCCATTAAACACCAATTAAAACCTGTAGGCGATGCCAATCAATTGATTTATATTGGCGAATTTTACAGCAAAAATACAGCTACCGACTATTTACAAAACATTCGATCGCTGCTGCCTGATATTATGAAAGTTTCTAAAGAAAGCTATTCTATTTATTTATGCACCAAAGCCAATTTAGACTTACTAACGAACACTGATTTACTAATCCAGTATCAGAAATTTTATACCGAACATTATCAATAAAACAATGAGTGAGCCACTAAACAAACAAGAATTACAACGCTATACTAGTGTACTATGGAAAATTTTCATAGGAATGATTGCTTTCTCGGCTATTTTTATCTTTTGTATCGGCTTAGGCCTATTCGGTAAAATGCCCACCTTTAGAGATTTAGAAAATCCTAAAAGCAATTTAGCATCTGAGATTATTTCTGAAGATAATGTGGTATTGGGAACCTATTATGTGCAAAATCGCTCCAATGTACGCTACGAACAAATATCCCCAAATGTAATTAATGCCCTGGTTGCAACCGAAGATATTCGCTTTTATAGCCATTCGGGGATTGATTTTCGACGCACCTTTACCATTATCTTTTACAATTTAGTTGGCAATAAACAGGGTGCCAGTACCATTACCCAACAATTAGCCCTAAACTTATTTTCTGAACGAGCCAAAAATCCGTTTAAACGTATTATTCAAAAACTACAGGAATGGATTATTGCCGTTAAGTTAGAACGTAATTATACCAAAGAAGAAATTTTAACACTTTACCTCAATACCGTAGATTTTGGCGCCTACAATACCTTTGGTATAAAATCGGCAGCCAGAACCTACTTCAATACTACACCCGATAAACTTAGACCCGACCAAGCTGCCGTTTTAATTGGCATGCTAAAAGGACCCTCATTTTATTCGCCTACACACAACCCCGAGCGGGCCCTAGCCAGACGCAATACCGTATTAGACAACATGCGCAAAGCGGGTTATTTAAGCGACGAAGAAACCGATAAATTCCAAGAGACGCCCCTCAATTTAGATTTCAACCCATCTAACTACAATGTAGGCTTGGCACCCTATTTCCGGGCCATGCTAAAAAAGGAAATACAACGCATTTTCGAAGAACAATCTATAACAAAAGCCGATGGCACACCCTACGATTTAGATCGCGATGGGCTAAAAATATACAGCACCATTAACGCCAGCATGCAAAAATATGCCGAGGATGCACAACGAGAGTACATGAAAGAACTGCAACAGCAGTTTAACGCCCAATGGAAAGGCCGTAAAGATCCATTTAGAGATTACCAGCAATTGCTCGATCAAGGCATAAAACGCTCCGATCGCTACCGTCAACTACAAACTTTAGGTAGAACCGAATTAGAAATCCAGCAAGATTTTTTAACACCGGCACGCATGACCATTTTTAGTTGTAAAGGCGATATAGACACCCTCATGCGCCCAATTGACTCTATAAAATATTATAAACTACTTTTAAGAAATGCGCTCATGTCTATGGAGCCCCAAACCGGACATGTGAAAGCCTGGGTAGGCGGCACCAACTTCGAATATTTTAAATACGACCAAGTAAAAACGGGTACCCGCCAAGTAGGTTCAACAGCCAAACCCTTTACCTATGCGGTAGCTATTGATAATGGCTATTCACCTTGCTTAACCGTACCAAACGAACCGGTAGAAATTGAGGGTTGGACACCCAATGCATACAAACCACTTCCGGGAAGTATCACCTTAAAAAGGGCCTTGGCCTATTCTCAAAACTATGTAACCGCCTACATGATGAAACAAGTGGGTGCCACGGCCGTTTCAACACTCATTAAAAAAATGGGTGTTACTAGCGATGTGCCAGCTTACCCTTCTATTTGCTTGGGTACGTTTGATGCTTCGGTATACGATATGGTTGGTGCTTATTCAGCCTTTGTAAACCACGGCACCTGGACCGAACCAATTTATTTATTACGCATTGAAGATAAAAACGGAAACATGCTCTACGAGCGAAAGCCTAAAGTGGTTTTTGCCTTAAATGAGCAAACAGCTTACGTAATGACCCAAATGCTGAAAGGCGTAGTGGAGAATGGAACCGGATCACGCTTGCGCTATAAATACGGGCTTACTAACCCAATTGGTGGTAAAACCGGAACTACGCAAAATAACTCCGATGGTTGGTTTATGGGCATTACACCACAATTGGTTACCGGCGTTTGGACAGGTTGTGAAGACCGAGCCATCCACTTTTTCTCTACCAACCAAGGCGAAGGAGCCAATTCGGCTTTGCCAATTTTTGCCTTGTACATGAAAAAGGTATATGCCGATGGCAAACTGAAATACAGCAAAGGCGATTTTGAACCACCGAAAGGCGAACAAACCATCACTTTTGACTGCGATACCTACGCCAATCCACCAGCCACAGTAGAAGAAAACTAAGCCGAAGCCACAAGCTACCAAATGAGCAACGCACGTGATTTTTCTACATTTCTAAAAAGTTTACCTCAAAAACCTGGGGTATACCAATTTTGGAATGCCGAAGACGAGCTCATTTACATTGGCAAAGCAAAAAGCCTAAAAAGTAGAGTCAGCTCGTATTTTGTTACAGCTAACCAGCGCCTAAATGCCAAAACCAGGGTATTGGTAAGCAAAATTGTGCGCATTAGCTTTACCTTGGTAGATACCGAAATTGATGCCTGGCTATTGGAAAATAGCCTCATTAAAAAGCACCAACCCCGCTACAACGTACTGCTTAAAGACGATAAAACTTACCCGTGGATTGTTATAAAAAACGAACGATTCCCCCGAATTTTTAGCACCCGACGTGTTATTAAAGACGGCTCTACCTATTTTGGGCCCTATGCCTCAATTGGCATGATGTACACCATTTTAGGTTTAATAAAAGAAATTTATCCCTTACGCACTTGTAATTTGGCCTTAAGTGAAGCAAACGTTGCTGCCGAAAAATTTAAGGTGTGCTTGGAATATCAAATTGGAAATTGCAAGGGGCCTTGCCAAGCCTTGCAAAGCGAAGCAGATTACAACCAAGCTATTGAAGAGATTAAAGATATTTTAACGGGCAAAATTAGCTCGGTAATAAAACGCTTAAATGAGGAACTGAAACAAGCTGTTTCAGAAATGCAGTTTGAACGGGCGCAATCGCTTAAAGAAAAACTCGATTCGTTAGTTGGTTATCAAAGTAAATCGACGGTTGAGAGTGGAGCAATTAGCAATCTCGATCTGTTTAGTATTGCCTCCGAAAATAATTACGCCTTTGAAAATTACCTCAAGGTAATGAAC
>CANGZX010000113.1 GCA_947458775.1 Sphingobacteriaceae bacterium
AAGGCATTGCCTATGTGGTGTATAAAGTAATGGGCGTTTCGGGTTCTGAGGCTCTTTCTAACGTGGCTAGTGCATTTGTAGGCCAAGTAGAAGCGCAAATTATGATCAAACCTTATTTAAAAGGCATGACCATGTCGGAATTATTAGCCTCTATGACCGGTAGTATGGCCTGTATTGCCGGCGGTGTAATGGCTGTTTATATTGCCTTGGGTGTACCTGCCGAGTATTTGATTGCGGCTAGTTTAATGGCTGCACCGGGTGCTTTGGTTATTTCTAAGATTGTTTGGCCCGAAACGGAAGTATCTGAAACTCAGGGCAACGTATCTTTAGAAGTTAAGAAAACCAATGCCAATTTGGTAGATGCCATTTCTCACGGTGCTAGCGATGGTTTAAAAGTAGGTTTAAATGTAATTGCCATGCTTATTGGCTTTATTGCCATTATAGCGTTGCTAGATTATGTTTTGGGTAAAATTGGAGCAGGATTAGGTCATTTAGGCTTAACGCTGGCATTTATGGGTATAGATATTAATACCTTAAGCTTGAATCAGATTTTGGGTAGCTTATTCTCTTTATTTGCTTGGGTAATGGGTGTACCAGGAAAAGATATACAGGTAGCTGGTTCTTTAATGGGCACCAAAATGGTTATTAACGAATTTGTAGCCTATTTAGACTTGGCGAAGATTAAAGAAACCCTAGATCCTAAAACATTAATCATTACCAGTTTTGCCTTATGTGGCTTTGCCAACTTCAGCTCCATTGCCATTCAAGTGGGTGGTATTGGCGAATTGGCACCAGAACGCAGAACAGATTTGGCTAAATTAGGTGTTAAAGCCTTAATCTGCGGTACGCTGGCTTCTTACTTATCCGCTACTATAGCCGGTATATTATACTAAAATAGAATACTCTTTAAACGAAGAAGCCCCAGTTGCATGTGCAACTGGGGCTTCTTTTATTAACAACAAATACAAATTATCTGCTTGCCATAGGTTTGTAAGTACGGTTCACCTCTCCTACGTACACTTGGCGTGGACGACCGATTGGTTCTTTATTCTCGTGCATTTCTTTCCACTGCGCAATCCATCCTGGTAAGCGGCCTAGGGCAAACAATACGGTGAACATATCGGTTGGAAAGCCTAAGGCTCTGTAAATAATACCTGAATAAAAATCGACATTGGGATATAATTTGCGCTCTATAAAGTAAGGATCGCTTAAGGCTGCTTCTTCCAATTTTTTGGCAATGGCCAATATAGGATCGTTTACGCCCAATTTGGCCAATACATCGTCGCAGGCTTTTTTAATGATTTTGGCACGTGGATCGAAGTTTTTATATACGCGGTGACCGAAGCCCATTAAACGGAAGGGATCTTCTTTGTCTTTCGCTTTATTAATCCATTTTTCGGTATCGCCGCCATCGTTTTTAATTTTTTCGAGCATTACTATTACCGATTGGTTGGCACCACCGTGTAGTGGGCCCCATAAGGCAGAAATACCTGCAGAAACCGAGGCGTATAAATTACAATCTGATGAACCTACCATACGCACGGTAGATGTTGAACAGTTTTGTTCGTGATCGGCGTGAAGCATTAACAATACGTTCATAGCTTCTACCACAACCGGGTCTATGATTACGTCTTCGGTACGTTGACCAAAAGTCATGTTTAAGAAATTAGACACATAGTCTAATTTGTTCTGCGGATATAAAACCGGATGACCCAATGATTTCTTGTAAATCCAAGATACAATGGTGGACATTTTGGCTAATAGTTTGGTAATGGTTAGGTTTAGTTCTTCTGGCGATTGATGAGAATCTAAAGATTCTGGGTAAAAAGACGATAAAGAACATATTAATGAAGAAAGCTGCCCCATTGGGTGCGATTTTGATGGGAAACCATCGAAAAACTTCTTCATATCTTCATGCACCAAGGTGTGTCGAGAAATTTGAAACTGAAAATCTGCTAATTGTTTGTTTGTAGGCAAATCGCCATAAATTAACAAATAGGCTACTTCTATGAAACTCGATTTTTGAGCCAATTCTTCAATGGCATAGCCACGGTATTTAAGTATACCATTTTCTCCATCTAAATAGGTGATGGCACTTTTGGTTACGCCCGTATTTTTATAGCCCAAATCGAGGGTAATTAAGCCCGATTGATCGCGAAGCTTGGAGATATCGATTGCGCTTTCCTGTTCGGTTCCGGTAATAACCGGCAACTCAATCGTTTGGTTGTTAAAATGTAGTGTAGCAGTGGTTGACATAGGTTGTATAATTGATACACAAAACTAATGATTTACGCTTATTTTGAAAGGATAATGCGTAAAAGCTTTGTAATAATTTTAAAAAATCTACTTAAACGTTTTCTTTACCTCTCCACAGTTCAACATCTCATCGCCATAATAAGGGTTACGCACTTCTTGCTCGGCTGCTAACCAATAACCTCCGTTGCCTTCATTGGCCATGGGGCAAAACTGCAGGTAAAAGGATCCTTTTAGTAGGCTTGTTTTACTGAATTGGGCAATAAGCTCGTTGCTCAGGTTGGTAAAGGTGCTGCGTTGTTTGGCTAGATCGTTTGTTTTAGCAATAGAGTCGCTCATTAAAACACTTTTAGCAAAAGCCGGGCTAGCTTTTAAAGAAGTAGTTAAGGTAGTGGCTTCTTTTTGCGCATTGGAGGCATTGGAGGCCACTAAGGCATCTTTTAAGCTGAAATACTGCTTCAATACTTCATCTTGTTGGGTGTCTTTTAGTTGGATGGAATCTGTTGTGGATTGAACAACTGCTTGTTCGCTGGTGCTTGATTTTGGAGCGGATTGGGTGCAGGCAATTAGTGCGCTTAAGATGCCAATTGCTGCTACATTTTTTAATAAGCTATTCATGGTGAGGGCTATAGGTGTTTTATGACTCAAAAATACAGTTTATTTCACGGATGCCCTATGGGGGGCTTAAAATAAATATGCTAAAAAAAATTGAATCGGGGTTTGCAGTTTCCCTGCGGATTTGTACTTTTGCGGTGGAGAGTTGGCAGAGTGGTCGATTGCGGCAGTCTTGAAAACTGTTGACCTGTGAAAGGGTCCGCGGGTTCGAATCCCCCACTCTCCGCCAAGTTTAAATTTAAAAAAGCCTTATACAACTGTATAAGGCTTTTTTATTCTGGTTGACCTCACTGGGTACTCGGTTTTATTAATTTATAGATCTTCTTTACCCTTTACCTTGCTGCTTAATGATGTGATTCACATGAATTACCACGTCCATTTTTGTATACGATAATTCGAAACATCAGCAATATAAATATTGCCATTCAAGTCTACAATCAGATCCAGTGGTCCATCTAGATAAGATTCAGAGGAACCACGACCACTTCCACCCGCCACTGTGGTACCACTAGTAGCACCTGGAGCCCATTTTTGTACCCGATGGTTGAAACCATCAGCAATGTACATGTTTCCTGTACCGTCAATAAAAACATCTGTTGGAGAACTCAGTTGATTGGCGGCATATCCTTGACCATTGCCGCCAGCTACTGTGGTGCCGCTAGTGGCCCCTTGAGCCCATTTTTGTATCCGATGGTTCATTACGTCAGCTACGTAAATATTACCTGCAGCATCTACATATACTCCAGTTGGTCTATCGAACTGATTCGCAGCAGATCCTTTCCCATTCCCACCAGCTACTGTGGTAGCACTGGTGGCACCTGGAGCCCATTTTTGTACGCGATGATTGTCTATATCAGTTAGGTACAAATTTCCCATGCCATCCACAAAAATATCATATTTATAAAAAACACTACTTACTTCTCCTTTACTATCTCCGCTGGCCACTGTGGTACCGCTAGTGGCTCCTGGAGCCCATTTTTGTACGCGATAATTTCCTACCTTAATATCAACTACATAGATATTGCCCGATGCATCTACACATAC
>CANGZX010000114.1 GCA_947458775.1 Sphingobacteriaceae bacterium
AATTTGGCTGAATTGTATTTGGTAGCTCGGTTGCCTCGTAGTAATTGGTAATCGAAAAAGATGCACACTTCGGGCACCACGGCTGTTTCTTCGAATTTCTCGGATGCAATTAAAATGGCGGTAATCAAATTCTCTCGAGCATCGTTTCTAATTTCATCAATAGGCAATTGCGATCCGGTAAACACCACGGGTTTAGCCAAACCTTCGAGCATAAAGCTTAATGCCGAAGTAGTAAAAGCCATGGTATCGGAGCCGTGTAGCACCACAAAGCCATCGTATTGGTGGTAATTTTTTTCAATAAGTTCGGCTAAGGCAACCCAAATCTTGGGGTTCATATCCGACGAATCAATAATGGGGTTAAAGGAATGTACCGTTAAGCGATGCTCCATACGCTCCAACTCGGGCGCATTGTGTTTTATATGATCGAAATTTAGCGGTAAGAGTACCCCACTTTTTTTATCTTTCACCATGCCAATGGTTCCGCCGGTGTATATGATTAAAATATTGGCCATGGTTTTTGTTTTAACAAATATCGCAACTAAATGCCAAATATTTTTGTAGAATTTTCGGTGGTTATACGGGCCAGCTCTTCGATGGGAATTTGATGTAAATCGGCTACTTTTTGGGCAATGTGCACCAAGTAACTACTCTCGTTTGGCTTTCCTCTAAAAGGTACCGGTGGTAAGTAGGGCGAATCGGTTTCGAGTACCAAGTGGTCGAGGTGAATCTGTGCTACTACGGAATCTAAACCAGCGTTTTTATAAGTAACCACGCCACCAATGCCCAAATAAAAACCCAAGTCGATGATTTTTTTAGCTTGATCTAAGTTGCCGGTGAAGCAGTGAAAAATGCCTCGTAGCTTTTCATCGCGGTGTTTTAAAAGTACGGCATATACTTCATCGAAGGCATCTCTGCAATGAATAACAATAGGCAAATTTAAATCCTTTGCCCAATTAATTTGGGTTTCAAATGCTTCTAGTTGGTTTGCTAGCGTAGTTTTATCCCAATATAAATCGATGCCAATTTCGCCAATGGCATAAATTTTTTGCGCCGGAATAGCGGCATAAATACTGGCTAATTCTTCTTTATACGTTTCTTTTACATCGCAAGGATGCAAACCCAACATCGGAAAACAGTTTTGAGGATACAGACTAGCCAAGTTCATCACCAAGGGAATAGAAGCCACATCTACATTGGGTAAAAACAAACGAGAAACCCGATTATCCAAAGAGCGTTGCATGAGCGCCGCTAAAGCCTCTGGGTCTATTTCGTAATATAAATGGGTGTGGGTATCGGTAAGAACCATGGCACAAAACTACATAAAAAAAGCCCTTCCGAAAATCGGAAGGGCTTTTCTATAAATTGAATACATTATTTTTTAGGCGCAACGGCTGGTGCAGGTGCAGCGGTCGCTTTAATTACTTTTAAAATTTCCAAGTCGAATACCAATGGGGTAAAAGGTGGAATGAGTTGACTTCCTTGTTCGCCATAACCTAATGATGATGGCATAACTACGGTTACTTTGGTTCCTGCTGGGAAGGTCATCAAGGCTTCGTCGAAACCAGGAATACTTTTCTGCATACCCACAACTGTTCTAAGTGGTTCATAAGGGCGGCCAGGGATAAATTTAGCTGCTTTTTTTGCCTCGGCAGCAATATTGGTATCAAACAATTTATCGCTTAAAAATTTACCCACATAATTTACTACCACGCTATCGCCGGCTACTGCTTTTTCGCCAGTTGCCGCTTTGGTAATTTGATAGGCCAAGCCAGATGCGGTAGTAGTAAGTTTTAAACCTTTAGCAGCAACATAGGTTTTTACTTTTGCTGGTTCAGCTTTTTTAATTACTTCAATATCTTTCTTTATGTACTCGTTAATTTGGTTGGTAAAAGTTTGGTCGTCTAACTTGCCTTTCGGAATTACCTTTTCAATTTTTACAGAGAAAATTAAGAAATGATCGTCTTTCGCAAAGGGTGGTTTTGGTTGACCTGTTTTCAAGGCAAGGGTATCTAAATTGATTTTAAATGTAGCACTATCGCCTTCGCTCAACATGGCAAATGCACTAAACAAATCGCCTTTGAATTGTGATTTTTGGGCAGATAAAAATGCTGGACGACCGGTGTCATCGGTACTAAATAATACCGAATCTTTCTCTGTTTTTTGCGTTCCAGAAACTACAAAAAAGTCGCCTTCTTGAATAGTTGGACCATCTTTATCGGTATGAATAGCGTATTGTAAACCGCCATCTCCGGTTTTAAATCGTGTACATGCACTAAGTGCTAGCGCCAAAAGGCTTAATAATACTAAGGGTTTTTTCATTTGTTTTAAGATATAATTTATTGCAATAATAAGGTTTTATACGTTGGTAATAAAGTTTTAAAGGTTTCAATAGTTTTTTCAAACGAATCGTCGGAAGCACCACCAGCTGCATTGCGGTGTCCACCTCCATTAAAATATTTCTTACAAATTTCGTTTGCCGGAAAATCGCCGGTAGAACGTAGCGA
Organism: Sphingobacteriaceae bacterium; assembly: GCA_947458775.1. Taxonomy (GTDB): domain Bacteria; phylum Bacteroidota; class Bacteroidia; order Sphingobacteriales; family Sphingobacteriaceae; genus JAIPAN01. The sequence continues at coordinate 2,505 of CANGZX010000114.1, forward strand.
TAGTTTTACCCGATCTGGGCGTTCAATAATAAGGGCTGCCAAACGGATGCCGTTAATAGCTAACCCGTAGTTTACCAAACCTTCGGTATCGCCAGTGGTAATGGTAAACATAGCCAAATCTTCTTTGGAAACGGTAATTAAGGAAGTATTGTATTCCTCAAACACTTGTAAACGGTTGCTTAAACAATGGCCTAAAAATTTCAAGCGACTTTCGGTAGAGGTATCATATACCAATTGGTGAATACGAGCATTTTCTGCACCATTTTCAATTAAATGGGCTACAATACGGTGTACAGCAGCAGTAGTGTTTGGGAAACGGAACGAACCCGAATCAGTCATAATGCCGGTATATAAACAGTTGGCCACATCTTTATTGATAAGCTCAGGCTCAGCCATAAAGTCTACAATAAACTCGTACACCAATTGGGCGGCAGAGCAGGCATTTACATTCCAAAATCTATAATCATCAAAATCTTCGGGGTCTAAATGATGGTCAATCATCACTTTTTTAGCAGCCGATGCCGCCACACATTCACCCAATTCGTTAATTCGAGATAAGGCATTAAAATCTAAACAGAAAATTAAATCGGCATCGGCTACCAATTGCTTGCTCTCGGCTACTTTATCAGTATAAATGAGCACTTCGCCATTGTTGGGCAACCAATGTAAAAATATCGGATAATCTGTAGGGGTAATTACATGCACATGATGCCCCTTTTGTAGCAAATAATTGTATAAACCCAATGAAGAACCCATGGCATCGCCATCGGGCTTATGATGGGTAGTTATGACAATGTTTTTGGGCTCAGCCAAAAGTGTTTTTAATGCAGCTATATTTACCATGTGTGTATGTTGGTGCAAATCTATTAAAAAGCTGCAGCATAGCGCAATTTATAGCGCTTAAATTCGGTTAGACTGAAATTAAATGATAATTAATTTTTACATCTCGGTAGGTAATTACCGACTAAAGGCGTATTTTTGCGCCAAAATTAAAAAACATGGCAACAAATAGAACTTTTACAATGATTAAGCCCGATGCTGTTAAAAACGGACATATTGGTGCTATTTTGAATGATATTACAGCAGGTGGATTTAAAATCATCGCGTTAAAATACACGCATTTAAGTGCAGAAAAAGCTGGTGAGTTTTATGCAGTGCATAAAGAGCGTCCGTTTTATGGCGAATTGGTAAATTTTATGTCATCTGGACCAATTGTGGCGGCCATTTTAGAAAAAGACAATGCTATTGAAGATTTCAGAAAATTAATTGGCAATACTGATCCGGCTAAAGCCGATGCAGGAACCATTCGTAATAAATATGCGAAATCTATTGATGCAAATGCGGTTCACGGATCTGATTCTGACGAAAATGCAGCTATTGAAGG
>CANGZX010000115.1 GCA_947458775.1 Sphingobacteriaceae bacterium
AAAACGCTCAGCATCTTGTGCCACCTGCAAAAGATTGGGGTTATTTCCCCCACGTGCATTTCGGAGGGTAGCAAATTTGTTGATGTTTACCGATAGTTTTGTCATCGCACAAAAGTACATTCTTTCTTTGAATTTGCCCTAAAAATGCAAAGAGCCCAACCGAAGACCGGCTGGGCTCTTTGCGATCACAAACAAACCTATTAATTAACTTTAAATTCTACTCGGCGATTTTTCTGACGTCCTTGTGGGGTTTTGTTGCTTGCAATTGGTTTGCTTGAACCATAGCCTACTGCAGCAATTCTACTACCATCAACACCAGCATCTTCCAAGTATGCTTTTACGGCTTCTGCTCTTTTACGACTTAACACTTTGTTTTTTGCAGGTAAACCTACATTGTCGGTGTGGCCAGAAAGAATTAGCGTTAGTTCTGGGCGTTTTACCATGAGCGCTGCTAATTCATCTAAACTATCAAAGGAGTATGCTTTGATTACCGATTTTCCGCTTTCGAATTGTAAATCGGATACGGCAGTAAAGATGATTTTTTCTTCAATTTTAGTAAGTGTAGGGGCGACAGTTATTGGACATCCGCCATTTGAAGCTGGGCCAACTACATCTATACATTTATCATCTCTATCAGGCACACCGTCGCCATCTTTATCTGGACAACCTTTACTTGCTAAGGTGCCAAACACATCCGGGCAAAGGTCGTCTGCATCACCCACGCCGTCTTTATCTCTATCTGGGCAACCTTTTAGTGCCAACAGTCCGGGAACAGTAGGACAAGCATCTTCACTATCTGCTATGCCATCTTTATCTGTATCTGGGCAACCTTTAAAGGCTAATGGTCCAGCTGCAGTTGGGCAAAGATCATCTTTATCAAGTACGCCATCGCCATCGGTATCGGGGCATCCTTTGGTGGCCATAGGTCCTACCAAATCTGGGCAAGCATCATCTTTATCAGCCACGCCGTCGTTATCTCTATCTGGGCAACCTTTTAGGGTAATGCTTCCCGGTACATCTGGGCAAAGATCTTCGCTATCGGCTATGCCATCGTTATCCTTGTCTGGGCAACCCAATAGGGCGGCAGTGCCTGGAGTGTCTGGGCATTTATCGTCTTTATCGGCTATGCCATCATGATCTCTGTCTGGACAACCTTTTGCATCTCTGCTGCCAGGTAAGGTTGGACATAAGTCGTCTTTATCGGCAATACCATCGCCATCGGCATCTGGGCAACCTTGAGCTGATAATGGACCCGGAATACTTGGACAATTGTCGCCATTGTCGGCAACACCATCGCCATCAGAATCTGGGCAACCTTTAGAAGAAGCTGGGCCTGGAAGGGTAGGGCAACCATCGTCTTTATCAGGAATACCGTCTTTGTCGGTATCTGGCCATGGACAACCTTCATTTTCCACAGGCCCAGCAATGGTTGGACATTTATCTAATTTATCGCTTATTTTATCACGATCGCGGTCTTTAATGCGTTTTTTACCGATAGAAAAGTTTAGACCTGCATATAGGTTAAAGGAGGTGAATTTCCCGATTCCTAAAGCCCCACCTATATCATCAGTACCTATAAAAAAGGCACCTGTTCGGCTTGTTAGGCCAAGATTGGTTTTTTTGTACCGTGAAGCGTAGGTGATAGGTACTGCTAGTTCGTAACCAGGCTTCTCAATTCTTGGGATTACAGAGATGAGTGTGCCGGTTGGATCGATGACGGGCTGTTCTTTAGAAATATCTATACTGCTGCGTTTTTTTGTGAAGCCTCCCATATAGTTAGAAGCAATGTAAAAGTTTTTAGCCACCTTAAGGTCTAAATTGATATTGAGACGTGTAGGTAGTTGAGCCTTATAGTTTACGCTAGATGACACCGCACCAGCACCGTATATGTTTGAGAACGATGTTTCTAAATTTGCTAAATCAAAATTATCGATTTGAGCTTGTGTCCACTGTTTATTAAGGGTATTGTCGTTTAGTTTAACTGTTTTCCCTTGTCCATAGGTAATAGAACCTTTATCGGTCAAAGCCGCACCAATTTTTAAGTGATATTTAGACAGTGTATTATCTGTTTCAATTTTCCTATCTACTTCATATTGATAATCTTTATACTTCGGCCTCCACTCATATTCAAACCCAAAATCTGCTCCAAAACCTTGGCCTCTTCCATCGGTAATATCTTTCAAAGAAATTGAAGAATTTTGGAAGCCTAATAGATTAGAGTTTGATACCAAAGTGTTTAGTTGAACACCACTAGTGGTTAGTGTGTTAGTTAATGGAGGTACTACCGATGTAGCAATTTTCACATTGGTATTTATATTATTAATTTGGGCATTTCCTGCTCCCCAAAGATATTTTCCGCCAATACCTAATTTAAATACATGGTTCCCAGTGTTTACTAAGTTAAGGGCATAGGTTAAACCTACTTCACTATATAGGTTTGCATTTAAATCGAAAGAAGCGTTGACAACGTTACCATACGAGTCGGTTTTATCGAATCCTTTTACCAAGGCAGTCATAAGTTCTTCAGATACATTATTGGCACTTGTAAGTAAGCGTGCCCGGCTAGTAAAAGCTAAGCTCTGACTACGACCCATGGAAGCAACAAATGAGGGGCCTCGAATTTCTAACCCGAAGTCTAAGTTTTTGTTTTTGCCATTTTGCTGTATGGTTAAAATATCGCCAAACTCTCCGTTGTTTTGTACAGTTTTAATGAGTTTAGGGATGGATTGAAGGACGCCATAATCATTGGCGACGTATACATTGAAACCTACAAGGTTAAATTGGAATTTTTGTTTAGAATCGGCAATTTTTGCAGGGTTGAAGTAAACCGATTGAACGGGGGCATAATTGCTATTGTTAAATATTCCGAAGCCTTGTGCAAATACAGATGCTTGCAAGCCAAGTAGCAATAATAGGAGCGTAACTTTTTTCATAGTGCAATTGTTTATAAATGTTAAAGCTGTAGTACCTATGTGTTTTCGGTACTATAGGAGCAAAACGTAAACATGCGCTAAAAATTGTTTCAACAAGCGTAAATTTTTGGGCAAATAAAAAAGCCGAAACAATTTGTTTCGGCTTTTTTGAAGTAGGTTGTTGGTAAATTAGTAGCGGTATTCGTCGGTTTTGAATGGTCCTGCTACATTTACACCAATATAATCGGCCTGATGTTGGTCTAATACATCTAGCTCAACACCAATTTTTTCTAAATGTAAACGGGCTACTTTTTCATCTAAATATTTGGGTAGGGTGTACACTTTATTTTCGTACTTATCGGTATTTAACCATAGTTCAAGTTGAGCCAATGTTTGGTTGGTAAACGAAGCAGACATTACAAAAGATGGGTGGCCTGTGGCGCAACCCAAGTTCACTAAACGACCTTCGGCTAGTACAATTACATCTTTACCATCGATAGTGTATTTATCTACTTGTGGTTTAATTTCTACTTTTTTAGAACCATAGTTTTTGTTCAACCAGGCCATGTCAATTTCGTTATCAAAGTGGCCAATGTTACAAACAATGGCTTTGTCTTTCATTGTTTTAAAGTGTTCGCCACGAACAATATCGCAGTTCCCGGTCGCGGTTACCACAATATCAGCCTCTTTTACAGCGGCAGCAAATGTTTTCACTTCGTAGCCTTCCATAGCGGCTTGTAGCGCACAAATAGGATCAATTTCGGTTACAATTACGCGTACACCTGCATTGCGTAACGAATCTGCTGAACCTTTCCCTACGTCGCCAAAACCGGCAACTACAGCAACTTTTCCGGCCATCATTACATCGGTAGCACGACGAATGGCGTCTACTAATGATTCGCGGCAACCGTATTTATTATCAAATTTAGATTTAGTTACCGAGTCGTTTACGTTGATAGCTGGCAAGTGTAAGGT
>CANGZX010000116.1 GCA_947458775.1 Sphingobacteriaceae bacterium
ATGGTAAAGTAGATATCATAATTGGTACCCATCGCTTGGTGAGTAAAGATGTGAAATTTAAAGACCTGGGCTTGTTAATTATTGATGAGGAACAAAAATTTGGTGTAGGAGTAAAAGAAAAACTGAAACAGTTTAGGGTAAATGTAGACACCCTTACCCTCACCGCTACGCCTATACCCAGAACGTTGCACTTTTCCTTAATGGGTGCCAGAGATTTAAGCATTATTAGTACGCCACCTCCAAACAGACAACCGGTGCAAACCGAACTGCATGTGTTTAACGAAAAGCTCATTCAAGAAGCGGTAGAATTTGAATTGGCTCGTGGTGGGCAGGTGTTTTTTATTCACAATCGGGTGCAAGATTTGGCCCAGCTCGGTGGAATCATTCAAAAACTGGTGCCTTCGGCCAAAATTGGTATTGCCCATGGTCAATTAGGGGGCGATGCACTAGAAGACGTGATGCTCAAATTTGTAAACGCAGAAACCGATGTGTTAGTAGCCACCACCATTATTGAGGCTGGTTTGGATATAGCAAACGCCAATACCATTATTATTAACCATGCGCACATGTTTGGCTTAAGCGATTTGCATCAAATGCGTGGTCGTGTGGGACGGTCGAATAAAAAGGCTTTTTGTTATTTATTGAGCCCGCCGCTTTCTACCCTAACCGGCGAAGCCCGCAAACGCTTGAGCGCCATTGAAGAGTTTTCGGAATTGGGTAGTGGGTTTAATGTAGCCATGCGGGATTTAGATATTCGCGGAAGCGGAAACCTTTTAGGAGCTGAGCAAAGTGGTTTTATAGCCGAAATTGGCTTTGAAATGTATCATAAAATTTTAGACGAAGCCATTCAAGAATTAAAAGAGGAAGAGTTTAAGGGCCTTTTTGAAGAAGAAAAAGAGCGTGACTTTATTTCCTTTACACAGGTTGATACCGATTTAGAGGTGCTTATTCCCGACGAATATGTAACCAGCATTGCCGAACGCTATAATTTATACAGTACGCTTTCTACCCTACAAACCGAGGCCGATTTATTGGCTTTTGAACAGGGCCTTATCGACCGATTTGGACCTCTGCCAGATTCGGTGAAAGAATTGGCCAATACCCTGCGCTTACAGTGGTTGGGTAAACGCATTGGTTTTGAAAAAATATCGCTTAAGAAAAATGTGTTACGTGGTTATTTTATAAGCAACCAACAATCGCCGTATTTCGAATCGGAAATTTTTGGAAAAGTATTGGCTTTTGTTCAGGCCAACCCAAGAGCCTGTAATCTAAAAGAGGTGAAGGTTGTGCTTAGAATTGCCTTTGAGGGTGTAAACGACCTAAAACAGGCTATTTATTTGCTAAATGAGTTGCTAGGCTAATTGCCCAATATAAACGTAATGGGGAGTACGTAAGAGCTTCGAACTTCGACACCGTTTAATGTACCCGCTTGCCACGGTGGCAATAAGCGTACCACCCGAAGAGCTTCTTCGTCGCAACCGGCACTAATACCACGCAATACCTTAAAATTACTGAGAACCCCATTGGCCTCCACCACAAAATATACGAAAACCTTGCCCTCTACACCTTGTTCTGCTGCACTAGCCGGATAGCGAAGGTTTCTAGTTAAAAAACGAAGTAATTTTTTTTGCCCGCCCGTATGCTGCGGTGGCGTATCCAAAGAAACCGGAGCATATATGCTAGCCTCCTGATTGGTTTTTGGTGTACCCTCTGTGGGTTTTGGTGGTGGTTCTTGCTTAACTGTTTGTATAACAGTGGTGGTGGTTCCCGCTAGCGGAGTGCTGTTTAAATTTACTACATCTAGTTCTTTCAAAGAACATATTTTTCCATCCTTTGTGAGTTTAAGCTCTAGTAAGATATCGGCCTTAACCCGTACCAATTCACTAGCCCTAATATAGCTCTGCTTGGTCCAATAAGTAGCCACTAGGGTGTCGCTACGGCGAACAACATTAAGGGTGTGCACCAACCAGGTAAGTGTTTGTTTTTGGTATGCCACCTGGCGCTCTTGGTTTAGTTGTTTGAGTTGCTGGTGTGTTAAGTGGTGGTAATTATAATACGTGTCAGTAATGGTGGTAAAATAGCTCGGTGGATCGAAATATCCTTTCTTTTGATCTACATAAAATGCTTCTATAAATTTAGTAATGGCGACTTTTACTTCCTCTTCGTTGAGTGTAGCCGCCTTTTCGAGAGGCTTGGGAGCCACAGAGGCTGTAGGCTGCACCACCTTGGGCTGGGGGTTAATGAAATGACGTATATCTTCTAAAAAAATATTAAGTAATACTAATAAAAGCACCAGCACGCCCATGGAAATAGCAAAGCGCCAAACGGATTTATCGGGAACAATTTCGGGTTCGGTAAATTCGTTTTCGTCTTCCATAATGTATTAGCCAATAAAATAAGTGAGATACACATACACTAGGGGTGCGGCAAAAATAAGACTATCAAAGCGATCCAAAAGTCCGCCGTGGCCGGGTAAAAAAGAACCCGAATCTTTAATATTTAAACTACGCTTCAACATAGATTCTACCAAATCTCCAAAAGTGCCTGCAACACCAACCAATAAGGCTAAAACCAACCAGTGTATGGGCGCTATGGTGTATACATACCTGCTAAAAATCCATGCAACAAGGCTTGCAATCACTATACCGCCCACAAATCCTTCCCACGATTTTTTGGGTGAGTGACGCTCAAAAAGTCTGTTTTTACCTAACGTGATACCAAACACATAGGCACCCGAATCGTTTGCCCATATGAGCAAAAGAAGAGAAAGCGGTAAAATAAAAGAAAAGCTAGCGCCCATAAAACCCAGGGCAAGGTAAAGGGAAAAGGGAATGGCTACATAACACACAGCCAATAGTGTTATGGCAATATTTTGAAAAGGTGTGCTACTTTTTCGGTACAACTCGGCAACAAATACCAGCAATACCACGGGTATCAATAAAAGGGCGTTTTGTAAACTTTTGTTATATACTAAAACCGAAAATGCCAGACCATATACCGCCAAAGAAAGAATTATTCCGGCGGGAATGTTGGGAGACAATTCGGTGCTTTTTACCAAACGATAAAATTCTAAAAGACCAACGACCACCAACAAAAGTCCAAAAGCTGCAAAAACAAAAGGACCTAAAAACAGGGAACCCAACATGCAGCAAGCAAAGAAAAATGCGGTAATGACTCTGGTTTTCATATTTTAAAAAGGATTATCCGATAAAAGTTTTTGTGCTGTTTGGCTATCCAACTCGGGTACCAAAACCTGTACTTCTCCAAAATGGTAGGAAGAATCTTGTTTGTTTAAGAGCACCGCCTCTATGCCGTTCTCTTCTAGTAATTGCTTGGAAAATTCGGCTTTAATGGGATCGCTGGTGGTATATACTTTAGTCCAGTTTTTGCTCATGGTTTTCTGTTTGTGGATTTAGCCCATTTTGGCGGGTAATTTGATAAAATTTATACAATAGAAAAATAGTAATAACGGCCGAAAGCACTACACTAATTAAGTGAAATCGGCCGGCGCCATCTTGTTTCATCGCTTCTGCAACCGATAAACCATTTTGTTGATAGATAAATACAGCTACCACGGCTGATCCGTTGTTTAAAAAATGTCCTAAAACGGGATACCACAAACTGTTTCCGTAGTAGTATAAATAGCCAAAAAGCGCACCCAATAACATCCGAGGAATAAAGCCATAAAATTGTAGGTGTATGGCGCTAAACACGATGGCGGCCAACCAAATACCCACATGGGCGTTTTTGGCCAATCGGCCAAAATTAGGTTGCAGTCATCCCCTGAAACGAAGTTCTTCTCCAATAGCCGGAATAAGCGCAATCATAAGCAAGTTTATAACCAAATCTACAGTCGTTGGCATGTATAAAAACCTTTGAGTA
>CANGZX010000117.1 GCA_947458775.1 Sphingobacteriaceae bacterium
AAAACCCGTTTCAAAATTTAAATTTTGGTGGCTTTGAAACTGAAAATAATCTCGGCTTAAAAGATATTTTAGCTCACATTAAAGAAGCAAAAACCGACTCAAGAATTAAAGGTATTTATGTAGATGTTTCTGCTATACAAGGTGGTTTTGCAAGTATTGAAGAGATTCGCAATGCCCTAATCGACTTTAAAAAATCGGGAAAATTTATTTTAGCCTATAGCGAAGTATACACCAAAGGGGCTTATTACTTGGCTTCGGTTGCCGATAAAATATATGTGAATCCAGAAGGTATGGTAGATTTTAAGGGATTTAGCACCGAAATTATGTTCTTTAAAGGGGCCCTCGAAAAATTAGACATTGAAGCGCAAGTAATAAAAGTGGGAACCTACAAAAGTGCTGTAGAACCCTACATTTTAGATAAAATGAGCAAGCCAAACCGCGAACAAATTACCTCGTTTTTAGGTTCGTTATACACGCATTTTTTATCAAACATAGCTATCAGTCGTAAAATACCTGTTGATTCTTTAAGCGCTATTGCCAATACAGCTGCGGTACAAACAGCAACAGATGCCGTTAAATTCCGCTTAGTAGATGGAGTGAAATATAAAGACGAAGTGCTTACCGAACTTAAATCTTTGTGCGGCATTGCACAAAAAAAGGAACTTCGTTCTGTTTCTATTAGCGATTATACTCCACAAACGAAAGAACTAAGCAAAGCCAGTGCAAATAGAATTGCGGTGGTGTATGCCGTTGGCGAAATTGTAAGTGGCGAAGGCGACGACGAAACCATGGGTTCAGAAAATATTTCTAGAGCCATCAGAACCGCTCGGTTAGATGATAAAGTAAAAGCCCTTGTACTCCGCATTAACTCACCGGGTGGCAGTTCTTTAGCTTCTGATGTTATTTGGAGAGAAGTAGAATTGACCAAAAAAGTAAAGCCGGTTATTGTTTCTATGGGCGATGTGGCAGCCTCAGGCGGGTATTACATTGCTTGTGCGGCCGACTCTATTTTTGCGCAACCCAATACCATTACTGGCTCTATTGGCGTATTTGCCATTATCCCAAACATGAAAAAATTCTTCAACAATAAACTAGGCATCACCTTTGATGAGGTAAAAACAAGTAAATTTTCTGAAATTTCTATAACTCGTCCGCTTAGCGATGACGAACGTTTGTTATTACAAGCCGAAGTAAACAACATTTACAAAACCTTTACCCAAAAAGTAGCCAATGGCCGTCATAAAACACCCGAATTTATTGATAACATTGGCCAAGGACGGGTTTGGACGGGTGCAGAAGCCATTAAAATTGGCTTGGTAGACCGTTTAGGAAATATAAACGATGCCGTAAAATCTGCCGCTAAAAAAGCTGGATTGAAAGAATACAAGCTGGTAGACTACCCTGATCAAAAAGATCCATTAAAAGAATTATTTGACGATTCTGCAGATAAAGTACGCACCTATTTCACCAAACAAGAACTGGGCGAAAACTATAACTATTACCAGAAAATGCAATCGGTTCTTAAAACCACCGGCATACAAAGTAGAATGCCATATGAGGTTGTAATTAAATAGACTTTTAAAAAATTAATTCCAAAAGTCCCGGTAGGTATGCCGGGACTTTTTTATTTTTGACTACCATGGAAAACAAAACCATTGCCCGTACCCTACGACTATTCAGTCAGTTGTTAGACTTGCACGACGAAAACCCGTTTAAGGTACGCTCCATGGCCAACGCCGCCTTTAAAGTAGATAAACTGCCCTTTGCATTAAACAGCAAAACAGAATCCGAATTAAGCGTAATAGACGGCATTGGCAAAAGCATTGCCACCAAAATTCATGAATTACTCACTACCGAACATATTGCCGAGCTAGACGAATTATTGAGCAAAACACCTCAAGGCGTACTAGAAATTATGCAAATTAAGGGCATTGGCCCCAAAAAAGTAGCCACCATTTGGAAAGAACTGGAAATAGAAAGTGTAGGTGAATTGTATTATGCCTGCAACGAAAACCGCTTAATTGAGGCCAAAGGCTTTGGTTTAAAAACCCAACAAGATATCATCAAGCTTATAGAGTTTAAGATGGCTAACAATGGTCGATGGCTCTATGCCAAAGTAGAAGCCTTTGCCGAAAAACTCCTTAAAAATTTAGAAGGCTATTTCCCCAATAGTTTAATTAGTTTAAGTGGCGATTACCGCCGCAGAATGGAAATTATAGATCAATTGGATGTAATAATTGGTGTTTCAGAAGCTCAATTACGAAGTCACCCAATTGGAGAACAAGTAGACGAAAAACTACAATTTAAAACTGAAGAAGGCCTAAATATCCAATTTCATTGCTGCAGCGCAGAAGATTTTGGTTGGACACTCCTCCGCACCACCGGAAATGCCGAGCATGTTGCACAACTAGAACAAAAATTAGGCAACACGTCGCTTTCGGACAAAACCGAGGCTGAAATTTATGCATTAGCCGGACTAGATTACATAGAACCAGAACTCAGAGAAGGCCAAAATGAACTAGATTGGGCAGCAAAAAAGCAATTACCCAAACTCATTGGATTAACTGATTTAAAAGGCAGTTTACACAACCACAGCACCTGGAGCGATGGCGTAAATACCCTCGAAGAAATGGCACTTTATTGCAAAAATGAACTAAAAATAGATTATTTAGGGATGTGCGACCACTCCAAGTCGGCTTTTTACGCCAATGGATTGAATGAAATTAGAGTAGCCGCCCAACACCGCGAAATTGATGCGCTCAATGAAAAACTAGCTCCCTTTAAAATTTTTAAAGGCATAGAATCCGATATTTTATACGATGGCAGTCTCGATTACGCCGATGAGGTATTGGCTAGCTTCGATTTTGTGGTAGCATCGGTACACTCGGTATTAAAAATGACGGAAGAAAAAGCCACCGAGCGACTCCTAAAAGCCATCGAAAACCCCTATACCACTATTTTAGGTCATCCAACTGGTCGCTTATTATTAAGCCGTAGCGCCTACCCCATCAATCATAAAAAAGTGATTGATGCTTGCGCCGCCAATAAGGTTGTTATTGAAATTAATGCTAACCCCCTACGCCTCGATTTGGATTGGCGTTGGCACCAATATGCGCTCGAAAAAGGTGTTTTACTAGCCATAAATCCTGATGCTCACCGAACCGAGGGATTTTTAGACATGCACTACGGCGTTTTGGTAGGACGTAAAGGTGGCTTAACCGCCAAGAACTGTTTAAATGCATTTTCTTTAGCAGAAATTGATACATTTTTCAAAAACAGCAAGCCCGCCTAAAATAAAACCCTAATTTTACCCCATGATTAGTACACGTTGTAATTCCATTTTCGAGCAGGCCATTGCCGATTATCACATCCATAATAACATCGATTTAAAGCCAGAAAACCCCTATAAAAGTGGTAGCATTGAGTTTTTGCTCTATGCTAAAAACTGGATTGATACGGCCCAATGGCATATGGAAGACGAAGTGCGTGAACCCAGCATTGCTCCCGAAGCAGCCCTGGTTTGGAAACGCCGTATAGATGCTTCTAACCAAGAACGCACCGATTTGGTAGAATACATTGATAGTTACTTTTTAGAGCAATTTAAAGGCACCCAAGCAAATGCAAATGCTACGGTAAATACCGAAAGTCCGGCTTGGGCCATTGATCGCCTCTCTATTTTAGCATTAAAAATATACCACATGGCCGAAGAAGCCAACCGAACCAGCGCCAGTGCAGAACATCGTGCCGCCTGCCAGAAAAAATTAGACGTTTTATTGGAGCAACGGGTAGATTTATCGAAAAGTATTGATGTAGATATAATAATGAGAGAACTCAATAATGAGTTTACTC
>CANGZX010000118.1 GCA_947458775.1 Sphingobacteriaceae bacterium
ACCCCATTCGCTTTTACGGTACTTTACAAAATCGCTGTCGCCATTTTCAATCATGTAATATACCCCGTAATAGGCAGCACTGGCGTCGCCTGTAACTTTTATGGTTAAACGGCAATATGAAGCTCTGGGGGCGGTCCATACACCAAACCTGCGGAACAAATCATAGGCATAAATTTCTCTGACATAGGTTGGGTCGTTATTAGCAAATTTCAACACCATTTTTTCCAAACCATGTAATTCTTGTTTGGCCTTGTATTGTTCAAAATCGAGCGCAAAATGGGTATGGTGCCAATCGGGGTTTACCAATTGGTGCGTTTGCCCTGGGCTCCCTTCAGGTCGTCTTCTGCTTGTATTTCCACGTAATTTTAGGCCTACACTATCTAAAATGGTAGGTACTCCATTGAGGGTAAAACGCAGTTTAGTAGGAATGTATTCTTCGTTTTTTGAGTTTAAATCGTAGTTAGCAAGCAATGTATTCCAAGCCGCTTGGCTTACCTCCACGTTAATTTCTGGTATATCTTCTAGGTGAAAAAGACTAGCACTTTCTTGGACATCGGAAGAGAGGCTACTGGCTTTGCGGCAGCTAACATTAACAAGCCATGCTATGCTTAAAATGGCAAAGCTATATTTAATATAAATTTTCATGTAAGATGGACCAAGTGTGTACCTAAAGATATCAATTATTCTACACTAACCGTTAGGCCTTCTTGTTGTAAAATTTTACGATAAATCTCCATTTCGGTAAAAGAACCTTCTAAAACTGCAGTTTTTCCTTCGGTGTGTACCAGCCAAGCAATTTTTTCGGCTTGCAATTCAGTATAATCTAGGTATTTCACCAGGCAGTAAATCACATGGTCAAAGGTATTCACTTCGTCATTCCATAAAATGAGCCGATGAATAGACTTTAGGGATACTAGTATCTCATCGAGGGTAAAGGTTTCTTCCTGAGTTTGGGTGCCCATTTTATAAATATACAAAAATCGGTGTTTAACTTCCTTTGGTATTACGGATCATTTGTTCCAACATATCCCACATGTCGGGTGTTACGGCTTCCAGGCCATTAAATTGCCCGGCTCCTTGTAACCATTCGCCGCCGTCAATGGTAATTACTTCACCGTTTACATATCCCGAAAAATCGGAAATTAAATAGGCCGCCAAATTGGCTAATTCTTGATGTTCGCCTACACGTTTAAGCGGCACACGGTTTTTAAAATCAAATTTCTTGGCTAAATCACCAGGTAATAATCTATCCCATGCACCTTTAGTAGGGAAAGGTCCCGGAGCGATGGCGTTGCATCGTATCCCGTAATGGCCCCACTCGGCAGCCAAAGAACGGGTCATGGCCAATACGCCACCTTTGGCACATGCCGAAGGCACTACATAACCCGAGCCGGTAAAGGCATAGGTGGTTACAATATTTAAAATGCTGGCTGGCTGTTTTTGTGCTATCCAATGTTTACCAAATGCTAAGGTGCAGTTTACGGTACCTTTTAAAACAATATCAATAATAACTCCAAAAGCCTTCGCCGAAAGGCGCTCGGTGGGAGAAATAAAATTGCCGGCTGCATTGTTTAATAAGCCATGCACAGCGCCAAAGGTTTCTAAGGTTTGTTTCAGTACCTGCTCTACTTCAAAATCGTTGCGTACATCGCAGGCTAGGGCCAATACTTTGCCGCCTGTTTTTGCTTCCAATTCAGCTGCTGTTTTTTGCAATACATCTAACTTTCGGCTGGTAATAACCACGTTGGCACCTAGTTCTAAGAAATAGGTACTCATGGCCTTGCCCAAGCCCGTTCCACCGCCTGTAACTACAATGGTTTTGCCTTTTAAGGCATTGTCTTTTAACATGGGTTCGTTATACATTCGCTTTTTTTTGTAGGTTTTGGATGATGGTATGTAAAATAGAACGTGTACTTGGTGCCCACCATTGTTTCAGCATCACTTCGAGGGTGGCATTTTGGTCGGCCCGAACTTTTTCTAGTAATTCTGCACGTAAATTTTGTTTAGTTTGTTGCCAGGTGGTCCAATCAAGTCCAACATACTGTTTCATTTTGCGTTGGGCCGTAGTAAGTACTACATTGGGAGCTACTACCTCATCTACTAAGCCAATACTTAGGGCTTCTTCAGCTCTAAACAACTTGCCTTCTAATAAACTTTGGTAGGCTTTGCCTTGGCCTAGCCAAAAGGCGTATAAGTGAAAAATGCTATCGGGTACAATAATGCCTACAGGTACTTCATTCAGTCCAATAATAAATTTTCCTTCGGCCATAATGCGGTAATCGGAACAAATAGCCAATACGCAACCACCAGCAGGACTATGCCCGCTTATGGCACTAATAAGTGGCTTTTTAAAGCCCGCTAAAACCGATACCATGTGTAAGAAATCTTTCCAAAATTGTCTAATCTGCTCTTCGTTGTAGGTATATAGTTCAATAAGGTCTAAGCCTGCAGAAAAAAAGCCTTCTTTACCTGTTAAAATTACCCCGCCCACCTGGTCATCGGCTTCTAGGTTTTTAAACATATCGCTCAGTTCGCTAACCATTTCGCCATTAATGGCGTTGGAGCTTCCTCGGTTTAAGGTAATATAGGCAATGTGGTCTTGTACGCTAACTTGTATGGTATTCATATATGGGTTTGTTAAAACTGGTTTTTCCACATCATGCTCTCTACGGGGCGTGTGGTTTTGTTATTGTATTTGGCATTTCCCTTGCTGTTATACATGGTGGCAATATCGCCTTCCACCACAAAATAAATAAGTTGGCCAATGGGCATACCGGCATAAATACGTACGGGTTGTGCGCAGGAAATTTCTAGGGTCCAGGTATTGCAAAAACCTACATCGCCTTTACCGGCAGTAGCATGTATATCAATTCCCAAACGGCCAGTGCTCGATTTCCCTTCTAAAAAAGGTACATGTGCGTGCGTTTCGGTATATTCTAACGTTACGCCTAAATAAAGTGTACCCGGTTGCAATACAAAGCCTTCTTTCGGAATTTCAAAATGATCAATTTCGTTGTGCGCCTTGGCATCGAGTACTCGGTTTTTGTAGGTGGCCAAGTATTTGCCCAAATGTACATCGTAAGAATTGGTGCCTAAGCATTCGGGCTTATAGGGTTCAATAATAATGGTGCCTTTTTCAATTTCTTCTAAAATGCGTTTGTCTGAAAGTATCATGTATCTGGTATATGCTGTGCACTAAATTTATAAATTATTTTTGCGATACACTGCAAGCGGCTGTTCTTTTTTTGCGCCCTGCATTATATGCCGTATTTTTGGGCCACCATGGCACTCGTTTATCAAAAAGAAATACAAGATTCGGCTACGCTAGCTATTTGGAAGATTGAAGAATCGGCCGAAGTTTTGGTAGCCAAATTACAGCTAGACGAGCAAGAGCAAGCCTATTTTGAGAGCTTGGGCCAACATATGCGCCAATTACACTGGTTGGCTACCCGGGTGTTATTACGCACACTTTTGCAAACTGAACATTATATCGATTGTAAGGCCGATGCACATGGAAAACCTTATTTAGTGAATTTTCCGCATCGTATTTCGTTAAGTCATTCCTACGACTATGCGGCGGTAATGATTAGCGAAACACGAGCGGTAGGCATCGATATAGAGTTGATTAAACCTAAAATAGAAGCTCTGGCACCTAAATTTTTAACCGATACCGAGCGTTCTTTTATAGACCCCGACCATGCTGTTGCACATTTATATAGCTGCTGGGCAGCAAAAGAGGCTGTGTATAAACTACAAGGTAAAAGTGGTATATCTTTTAAAGAGCATATTCATTTACAGCCTTTTGCCTATGCTGAAAACGGCACTTTGAGGGCTTTATTACAAA
>CANGZX010000119.1 GCA_947458775.1 Sphingobacteriaceae bacterium
GCTATTAAATCAATCATTCCTGCTAGTATTAAATTACTATGGGGAGTAAAACCGATTTCAGAAGAAAGCAAAGTATTTGAACTTTATGCAATTAAAGTAAGTAAGGTGGATGGAACACCAGCTTTAGGTGGTGATGTAATATCTGATGCCCGTGACGATTTCGATCAACGTGGTAACCCAGAAGTAGTAATGGTCATGAACACCGAAGGTGCTCGTGAATGGAAAAGCATTACCGCTTTAGCATCTGCAGACCCTAACAACAAGAAAAGCGTTGCCATTGTATTAGATAACAACGTATACTCTGCTCCTACAGTTCAGGGTGAAATCCCAAATGGTATTTCTTCAATCTCCGGAAGCTTTAAAGTAGAAGACACCAAAGATTTAGCCAACGTATTAAAAGCAGGTCGTTTACCGGCCCCTGCTAAAATTGTGAGCGAATATATTGTAGGTCCTTCATTAGGTGCCGAATCAATTAATAGTGGGTTAACTTCTACCTTGGCTGGAATTGCGGTCATCCTATTATTTATGGCCCTTTACTACAACAAAGCAGGCTGGGTGGCCAACGTTTCGTTATTGGTCAACTTATTCTTCTTAATGGGTGTTTTAGCCTCATTAGGTGCTGTATTAACTTTACCGGGTATCGCAGGTATCGTATTATCTTTAGGTATGTCGGTAGATGCGAACGTGCTCATTTACGAACGTGTGCGTGAGGAAATGGCTACCGGAAAAAGCTTACGATTGGCTATTGCAGAAGGATTTAAAAAAGCGATGTCTTCAATCCTCGATTCAAACATCACCACCTTCTTAACGGGATTAATTTTATACATTTTTGGTAGCGGCCCAATCTTAGGATTTGCAACCACCTTAATGATTGGTATTATGACCTCCCTTTTTGCCGCCATTTTTATTACTCGATTAATTTTCGAATGGATGTTGGGCAAAAACCAAAACATCAGCTTTTCCATAAAAGCCACTCAAAACTTATTTAAAGATTCCAAATTTGATTTTATTACTGGCCGTAGAAAATTCTATGTTTTCTCTAGTGTAATTATCATAGCCGGACTAATTTCCATGTTTACCCGTGGATTTAGCTTAGGGGTTGATTTTAAAGGCGGTCGGTCCTATTTTGTAGAATTTAAAGAAGCTGTAAAAACTACTGACGTTCGTAAAGTATTAACTGAAGAATTTGGTTCGGCCCCAGAAGTGAAAACTTTTGGATCAAGTAATGAGGTTAAAATTACCACTTCGTATTTGGTAGATGATAATTCGGAAAATGCAGATGCTACTGCCAACGAGAAATTAACTGCCGGATTGAAGAAAATTAGCTCTGGCTTCGAAATTAAAGATTCACAAAAAGTAGGGCCAACTATTGCAAATGACATTAAAGTATCGGCCATTTACGCCGTATTATTTGCCATCTTGGTGGTATTCTTATACATTTTAATTCGATTCAGAAAATGGCAGTTTGGTTTAGCGGCCATTGTAGCTTTGGCGCATGATGTGCTTATTTTATTGGCTTTATTCTCTTTATTAAATGGTGTATTGCCATTTTCGTTAGATATCGATCAAGCCTTTATTGCAGCTATCTTAACCGTAATGGGTTATTCTATTAACGATACCGTTGTAGTATTCGACCGTGTGAGAGAGTATATCAATCAACACCATACCAAGAACGAAAACCTGCCATCGGTAATAAACAATGCCTTAAACAGCACCCTAAGCCGTACCGTAGTAACTGGTTTATGTACCATGTTGGTATTAATTATCATCTTCATTTTTGGTGGAGAGATATTAAGAGGATTCTCCTTTGCCATGTTAATTGGTGTTATTTTCGGAACCTACTCATCGCTATTCGTAGCCACTCCATTTGTGGTTGAGTTTCTCCGCGAAAAAACAGAAAACTAATTTTCTCAAAATCTAAATAAAAAGCCTTTCGAAATTCGAGGGGCTTTTTTATTTCAAAAATATTTTAGATATTTGTTGTACTAATTATTGCTATGTCAACAGACCCGTTTTACGCCTACTCTCACTTACTCGACCGAACGGCACGAAAGGTAAAGCAATATGCCCAGCGTCAATTCAATACCCAACAATTTGACATTACGGTAGACCAATGGCTGGTACTCAAAAACTTAAAAGAGCAAGAGCACCTCAACCAAAGTGAATTGGCCGACCTTTTAGGAAAAGATCATCCTACACTTACCCGCATTATCGATTTATTGTGCAAAAAAGACCTAGTTGAGCGTCGCATAAATCCGACTGATCGTCGTAGCTTTACCGTGCATTTAACAAGCAGTGGAAAAAATAAAGCGGCCGAATGGAGCCCAAAAATGGGTGAAATACGTATGAAGGCCTGGGAAAACTTGAGTGAAAAAGATTATACCGACTTGAAACGAATTTTAAACACCATCTATACTAATTTAGATACGAAGACCCTATAAAAATGATTACAACAGATATTTGCATTATTGGAGCCGGCCCGGTGGGCTTATTTACGGTTTTCGAAGCCGGATTGTTAAAAATGCGTTGCCATTTAATTGATGCCCTGCCTCAAATTGGCGGACAACTCTCCGAAATATATCCTCAAAAACCTATTTACGATATTCCGGGTTATCCTGAAATTAAGGCCCAAGAACTTATTGATAGGTTGATGGAACAAATTGACCCATTTGAGCCAGGCTTTACCCTAGGCGAACGGGTAGAAGAATTAGAAAAACAGGCTGATGGCTCGTACATTGTACGCACCAACGAAGGAACGGCGGTACATTGCCAAGTGGTAGCCATTGCGGGCGGCTTAGGCTGCTTTGAGCCCCGTAAACCGGAGATTGCAGGCCTAGAAGATTTTGAAGGCAAAGGAGTAGCTTACATGGTAAAACAACCCGAACAATTCCGCGATAAAAACATTGTATTAGCAGGCGGTGGCGACTCTGCCCTAGATTGGACTATTTACCTAGCCGATGTAGCCAAAAAAGTAACCTTGGTACACCGTGGCGACACCTTCCGTGGGGCGCCTGATTCAGCCGAAAAAGTATTTGAATTGGCAAAAGAAGGAAAAATTAACTTGGTATTGCAATCAAACGTATTGAGCATTTCCGGAAAAGAACATATAGAATCTATTACGCTGGTTGGAAAAGATAAAGAAGAGAAAACCTTAGAAACCGATTATTTAATTCCACTCTTCGGTTTAAGCCCTAAATTAGGCCCGCTAGCCAACTGGGGTTTAAACATTGATAAATCTGCCATCGAGGTAAATACCTTTGATTATTCGACCAATGTAGAGCGTATTTTCGCTATTGGCGACATCAATACCTATCCCGGAAAATTGAAATTGATTTTGTGTGGTTTCCACGAGGCAGCCTTAATGGTACAAAGTGCCTTTAAGTTTGTGTACCCCGATCAAAAATTAAGTTTTAAATACACCACCGTTTACGGCGTAAATGCATTCTAATATGATGATTAATGTAACTGTTGAAGATCGCGATGGCGCTAGCCAAGTAGTTGAATTACCTACCGATATCAATTTAAACCTCATGGAAGCCCTTAAAGCTTCGGGCTACCACATTTTGGCTACTTGCGGCGGCATGGCGCTTTGTGCCACCTGCCACGTACAAGTTCTAGAAGGTTTAGAGCAATTACCCGAAGCGCAAGATGCGGAATTAGATATGTTGGATACCTTACCCGATGCCGGCTTTGATAGCCGTTTGGCTTGCCAATTGCGCATTAACGAAAGTTTAGACGGGGTTAAAGTGAAAATTAGAGGCGACGAACAGTAAAAAATTAGGATTTAGCCCTTTAACACCATTTTAAAGTGCTGAATAC
>CANGZX010000120.1 GCA_947458775.1 Sphingobacteriaceae bacterium
ATGATCATAAAATTAGGTTTTTACTTGCTTTGTGGCTTTTAGCTTTTTGGAGAAATCGTATTTTTTATAGCAAATAATGTCCATGATGCACCAGCGGCATCTATGGCCGCAAATAAGAGAATGCCTACTTCAACTTCTCCTTTTAACCATAAACTAAGCATAAATACAGTGGCCACATACCTGAGTATTATGGTTAGTTGGTACAGTTTATGAAGAGCATGTTTGCCAATATAAAAATCAAAAACTCCAATAATAAATGCCAGTAGCCCCATCATTCTGGGTATCCATAATTCTTCGCCATGGCTTAAATTAAATAGGTCAAGCATAAAATCGGGAACAATCATTAGCCCAATTCCAGGAATGAGTATCATATAGATACCAAATACTTTTAAACTCGTTGTGATGGATTTCATTGTTATTTTTTTATTTTTCATTTTTTTGCTAGCTGCTTTTCAAATTTATTATGAATGAAAAGTATTAAAAGCCCGAATAAAATAGCAGAAACAATCAGCACCGTATTCATGATACCGCTAACAGAAAAAGAAATTCGAATTAATATAGTTGAAATGATAAACCCCGAGTTTCGAATGACTTTGTGGAACTCGTCTGTGTGGAAAAACGAAAATAACAATAATATTACATCGGCAATAATCAAAATATTGAAGAACTGTTCAAAGAAAATATTATTGATGTTTTGGAAAGAAATAGCGTTGCTTTCAAGCGGTTGAAAGATACCAATACTCCAATTGAAGAAAGAATAGAGCGCAATAACTACAAGTGTAGGAACTAAGGCTGTAGCTATCCATTTTTTTGCGTTTATAAATTTCGAAATACTTAAAGAATGGGCTTCACTATTTTCATTCGTTCTATATACTTTGCTTTTTTGAATATGGAACAGATAAATTAAATAGAATAATAAAACAGATGCTACTAAATCATAGGTAAACTGTAAATCATTTTTAGTGTTAAACCAATTAGACGTAAGTGATAAATCGGAAAGGTCTTTGAACAATCGTCTAATAATAATGAGCGCAATAATTTCATATTGCTTAGAGATATACGTAGAAGTTGATTTGGGGAGGTAGTAAATTAAAAGATACACCTCATAAACCAGTATAAACGAAAATGGGGTATAAATGGCAGCAATAGGGTTTTTTAATAGGTTTGACGGCTCATCAATAGCAATAATATTAAAATGGATCAATCCAATTAGAACCAAGTGAAGTATAAAACTCACCAGAGCAATCCATAAGATAACCCGTTCACTCTTTTCTTTAGTTTGTTTTGAAAGAAGCTTCTGATACAGTTTTTCCAAGAGTTTCGATACGTTCATAGTATTGTTTTTTGTTTACTATTTTAGTTTTTAGGCTTTCTTAAAATTTTTTCTGCTTAATAAAGATAGTAATTTTCATCATCCCAAAAGCTTTTGAGATGGATGCGAATAATAAAGATTTGAAAGAAGCATTTCAGCCGCCATTGTGTTAAACCGATGTTAGCGGTTCATTGTTATTTTTTCTCTTAATTATTTTTAGCTTTTTGAATACAATAAGAGGTTATATTTTGAATTTGATTGTTGTCGTCAAACTCATATACATCACAAGCTGAAACAAATGAAACTCGTTGGTTATCTCTCAGAAACTCGGCAGTTCCATAAATTACTACTTTATTTCCTTCAGCTATTATGTTCAGTGTTTTGAAGTCCGTTGTCACGGATTGGAAGTAACTACTGACTTGCTCACAATTGTCAATGATTGCTTGTTTACCTATAAAAGTATCATCTTCTACAACAGTCCAAACTGCAGTGTCAGAAATGAACTTGTTTGTTTTTTCAAATTCTCCGTTTGAGAAAGCATTTGCTATTTCTGATTTTGTCATACTTTTCAATATTATGTTTTTTACTTGGTTGTCTACACAATGACCGCTAACTTGTATATACCCTCAATTCAAACGATAATTAAAGAGAATACCCTTCTGATATAGGCCTATTTGCCCCTGAAATCAAAAAAAAGTGATTTTTACCAAGTGTGCACTTAAAGGTTCTGGCATAGCTAAAGCGGCAATTTTCACCACAAATGCTGATGCGCAAAATCGATGTTATGTTACCTTATGCTATGAATTTGTAGTTATTCCTAAATTTTTATTTTTCCATTCAAGGTATCCTATGCCCTCCCAAGGCATCCCTCGTTCAAAATTATACATCCATGGATAATGCATTACGCCTTCTTTTTCTTTAGATTTTATTTCGTTTACAGCACATATTGCCTTTGCCGGTGAACCAACAATAACCAAATCATCAGCAAAATTTTTATTAACTGTTGCGTTTGCACCTATTAAACAATTCTTGCCAACCTCAACCATTGGCAGTATAACAGAATGAACGGCTATCTGTGTATAGTCTCCAATTGTTGGACCTTTACAAATACTTGAAGGAGGGTGTGGATCGTTCGTAAAAACAACATAAGGGTAAATGAAAACAAAATTTCCTATAGTAGACTGCTGTCCAATATGCACGTTGCTGTGCAGTCTACAGTATTCTCCAAAAGTAACGTAGCCCTGTATGTCACAAAGCGTTCCAATCGAAAAATGTTCTCCAGTAGTGACAAATTCTCTAATAGTTACTCTATGTCCGCAAGATAAATTCTTGCCAAAACTACTTCCTGCATAAAGTATACAATGACTTCGAATTAATGAATTCTCTCCAATTTTCAAAGTAGGATTTTCGTAGTTCTCGTCTGTATAATATGTATTGAGTGGCTCTCCTATAACACAATCATTACAAATGGTTGTGTTATCACCAATTTCCACATTGTCATAAATTACGGTATTGTCCCCAATCCTAACGTTTTTTCCAATTTTCGCTTTTGGTGATATAAAGACATTTTTCTGATTGAACTTCATATTTTTTATTATTTCGATGGTAATAAAGCTACACAACTTTAATATATCCCTCCATTAAAGAATTACGATATAGACTATACACATCTAATATAGGCCTATTTGCCCGTGAAATCAAAAAACAGTCATTTTTACAAAGCAGTGTCCACAAGCCCCAATATTTTTTCTGAAATTTACACCCAGCATGGGATACCAAAGTTTAGCCGAAGCAGTAGCTGATTTAGAAAAACACGGACATTTAGTTCGGATAACCGAAGAGGTAGATCCGCACCTCGAAATGGCGGCTATACATTTACGGGTTTACGAAAAAGGTGGCCCGGCCTTGCTCTTCGAAAACATTAAAGGCTCTAAATTTCCGGCCTTATCCAATTTATTTGGTACGCTAGAGCGCTCTAAATTTTTGTTTAGAGATAGTTTAGCACGCATTAAGCAGTTGGTTACGCTCAAAAACAACCCACTCGAAGCACTTAAACACCCCTTCACTTACTTACCGGCAGCAACTACGGCTTTTTCTGCTTTGCCACGCAAAGCATGGGGTAAAACACCCGTTGAGTTTGCGCAATGCAACATCAGCGATATTCCGCAAATAGTGAACTGGCCTTTAGATGGTGGTCCTTTTGTCACCATGCCGCAGGTATACACCGAAGATCCCGAACAGCCCGGAATTATGCAGGCCAATTTGGGCATGTACCGCATTCAATTGGCGGGCAACGACTATATTTTGAACCAAGAAATTGGCTTGCATTACCAATTGCACCGCGGTATTGGTGTGCACCAAACCAAAGCTAACGCCTTAGGCAAGCCCCTAAAAGTGAGCATTTTTGTGGGTGGTCCGCCCGCACACCCTTTGGCGGCAGTAATGCCTTTGCCCGAAGGCCTCTCCGAAATGACCTTTGCCGGAGC
>CANGZX010000121.1 GCA_947458775.1 Sphingobacteriaceae bacterium
AAGCACCTTAATTAGCTCCTTACTTACTGATGAAAGCTTATTATTGGCCAACGAAATTATTAAAACCAGAGTACCCATTTTAAGCGACAACCTCATCCGCTGGGGCAAGGCCAATACCTATGTGAGCAATAACGACCCAAAAGATTTCGGGAGGATTCCAGGCTTTTTTGATGTGGTAGTGGTAGACGCTCCTTGCTCCGGATCGGGTATGTTTCGTAAAGATCCGCAAGCCATAAGCCAATGGTCGGAAGAGGCTGTACAGTTATGCAGCCAACGCCAACAACGTATTTTAGCCGATGTATACCCAGCTTTAAAAGAAGATGGCTTATTAATTTACTCTACCTGCTCTTATTCCAAAGAAGAAAATGAAGATATCTGCGACTGGTTGGCAGCAACTTTTGCATTAGAAAGTGTGCGCATTCCATTAGAGCCTGCATGGGGCATTCAAGAAACCCAGTCGGATAGCAAACAGCAATGGGGCTACCGGTTTTACCCTCATTTGGTAAAAGGAGAAGGGTTTTTCATCGCCTGTTTTCGCAAAAAAGAGGCTACAAAAGAAATACTCATTCGACATAAAAAGGAGGAACCAAACCGCTTAGCCCAAGGCAAAGTAAGAGAAATAGCTGCCTGGATAAAGCCCAACACGGGTTATGAATTAAGTTTGCTGGGCGATGTATTCTTGGCGATTCCAACCAATCAGATCAAAGATTTCGACTATTTAAGAGAACAGCTATACCTTAAAAAAGCAGGTATTCGGTTGGGTAAATTTGCCGGGAATGATTTTATTCCCGACCACGAGTTGGCCTTAAGTGTTTGGGCGTCGGAAGGTATTCCAAGAATTTCATTAACTAGAGAGCAAGCCCTAAACTATTTAAAACGAATAGATTTTACGGTAGAGACTACACTAAATGGCTGGGCCTTGGTATGCTACGAATCGCTTGCTTTGGGTTGGGTAAAAGTATTGCCCAAAAGGCTTAACAATTATTACCCCAAAGAGTGGCGAATTGTAAATCAACAGGTATCTTAATATTGGCCACTAGCTAACAAAACCAAGGTACAGGCTTTTGTAAACTCTATGCCTCTTAGTTTGAGCAATTTTTCCAAGTCTGGGTTTTCAGTACCTGGATTAAAAATAATTCGCTTAGGCTTCGTTTGTAATATATAATTATAATACGTTCCCTGGTTATCGGGTCCTAGATAAAGCGTGATGGTATCTATATCTGAATAAACTTCGTGGGCAAGTTCAATGGGAACGCCTGCTACTACACCGGCTTTTAGACCCACGTTCACAATGCTATGCCCATTTTCTACCAAGCGATGAGCCGCCAAATAGGCATAACGCTCCGGATTGGTACTAGCGCCTAGTATGAGGGTTTTCTTATTCATTAAACTAATTTAAGATAATTTTTTAGCAATTGCTTCCGCACAATTCATGCCATCAATAGCAGCGGATACAATTCCTCCTGCATAACCCGCTCCTTCACCACAAGGATACAAGCCTGTAATCTGCGGATGTTGCAGTGTTTCCCGATCTCTAGGAATACGCACCGGCGATGAGGTTCGCGATTCTACACCTACCAAAATAGCCTCGTTAGTATAATAGCCTTTCATTTTTTGTCCAAAAAGCGGCAAGGCTTTGCGCAAACGCTGATGAATAAATTCGGGCAATACTTCGGTTAAATCAACCGAAGCGGTTCCAGGTAAATAGGAATTTAGGGGTAAATCGTTTGAAACTTTACCCTCCACAAAATCGACCATGCGTTGGGCAGGTGCCACTAAATTACCGCCGCCTAAGCGATAGGCCTGCTGTTCAATAGCTAACTGAAAATTCAATAAGCGTAAAGGATCTGTTTCCGAACCCGGTACATCTTCCAAGTTAATTTGCACCACGGTACCCGAATTAGCAAAAGGGTTGTTGCGCTTAGAAGGCGACCAACCGTTGACCACAATTTCGTTATAATCTGTGGCGCATGGGGCAATAATACCTCCCGGGCACATGCAAAAAGAAAATACACCTCTATTATCTAACTGTTCAACCAAACTATAATAAGAAGGTGGCAAATGTGGGCTACGCACTACACAATGGTATTGCGCCTGATCTACCAAGACCTGCGGATGCTCTATACGCACTCCCAAGGCAAAAGCTTTTGCCTCAATGGCTATTTGTTTTTGATGCAATAATTCATAGATATCTCTAGCCGAATGGCCCGTAGCTAAAATAAGTGCCTCGGCATTCAGCTCGTTGCCATCTGCTAATACTACACCTTTTAAGCTATTACTTTCTAACACAAAATCGGTCACTTTGGCGCCAAAATGCACCTCCCCACCGGCATTTAAGATTTGTTCCCGCAAGGCTGTTATAATTTGGGGTAATTTGTTGGTACCAATATGCGGTCGAGCATCTACCAAAATATCGGGACTGGCACCGTAAGCTACCAAGGTTTGCAACACGTGGTTTACATCGCCCCGTTTATTAGAACGGGTATATAGTTTACCATCAGAATAGGTGCCGGCTCCCCCTTCTCCATAACAATAATTAGATTCGGGGTTGATAAGGCCTTGCTTATTAATGGCTGCCAAATCGCGACGGCGTTGTTTTACATCTTTACCTCGTTCTAGCACAATGGGTTTAAACCCGAGTTCAATGCAACGCAGGGCGGCAAATATGCCAGCCGGACCAGCACCCACAATAAGAACGGGCTTTTTGTCAGTAACAGCGGGGTAGTTTACTGTAAATATTTCAGGTGCTAATTGCTCATCAATAGCTACCAAAACTTTTACCCGAAATACTACCTGACGGCTACGGGCATCGATAGAGCGTTTGCGAATTTGTACGCTTTGAATACGATTAAGGGCTATTTTTAAGACTTGAGCGGCTTTTTGCTTGAGCAAAAGCTCATCATCTTTTTCTTCAGGAAGAAGAACGATTTCAATTTCTTGTGGCATGTGTTGCCAGGTTTTTATCCCGGATTGTAACAAAGGTATGAAATTTGCTATCTAACTTGTAAATTGATAAAAATTTAAAATGACTATGAAAAAATTAATGTATACACTGGTTGCCGTAATGGCAGTATTTTCTTTTAGCTCTTGTGGCTACAACTCCATGGTTACCCTTGATGAACAAGTACAATCGCAATGGGCTCAAGTACAAAACGTGTATCAACGTCGTTCAGATTTAATTCCGAACTTGGTAAATACCGTAAAAGGTGCCGCTAATTTCGAGCAATCGACCTTAACCAAGGTAATTGAGGCTCGTGCAAAAGCAACTTCGGTAACTGTAGATGCTAGCAAATTAACGCCAGAAAGCATTCAGAAATTTCAAGCTGCACAAGGTGAGTTAACACAATCTTTGGGTCGTTTATTAGTTTCGGTAGAGCGTTACCCAGAGTTAAAGGCAAACCAAAACTTCTTAGAGTTGCAATCGCAATTGGAAGGTTCGGAAAACCGCATTACGGTAGAGCGCCAAAAGTTTAACGAAATCACCCAGGTTTACAATTCCAAAATTCGCACCTTCCCGAACAACATTACGGCAGGTATGTTTGGCTTTACCAAAAAGGGTTATTTTGAAGCCGATGCTGGTGCAGCTAAAGCGCCTAACGTGCAATTCTAATGCATTTATTTAAAGAACAAAGGCAAGAAGGTGAAATGGTTAAAGTCATGTCTGCTAAACACTTGCCAGAGTGTGCAATCATGAAAATAGATACTGAAGGTGCAGAGATAGAGATACTAGAAAACTTGACTGTACAACCAGT
>CANGZX010000122.1 GCA_947458775.1 Sphingobacteriaceae bacterium
GTATTTTATGCCCAAAGCGGCATGGGTGTTTCGCCCATTATATGTTACGAATCTATTTGGGGAAGTTATGTAGCAGAGAGTGTGCGTCAGGGAGCCGGCTTTATTGCCATAATTACCAACGATGCTTGGTGGGGCAATACCTCGGGCAAAGACCAGCACTTGGCTTATGCCAAATTAAGAGCTATAGAAAACCGACGTTGGGTTGCTCGTTCGGCCAATACGGGTATTTCGGGTTTTATTAACCAACGGGGCGATGTGGTGAAAAAAAGTGGGTGGTGGGTGCCTGCGGCTCTAAAAGCAGATGTTAATTTAAACGAAGAACAAACGTTTTATACCCGTTATGGCGATGTTTTAGCCATACTCGGTTGCTCAGGAGCTTTTGTACTCGTACTGCTTGCTTTGTATATGAGATACAAATTAAAGGCAAGCTTTAAAACATCCTAAAAGAATCCAAAAAATAGCCCGATATTTGTAGTATGAAAATCGGGATTGTTTGTTACCCCACCTTTGGTGGAAGTGGTGTGTTGGCTACCGAGTTAGGTAAAGGGTTAGCTGAAAATGGCCATCAAGTACACTTTATAACCTACAGTCAGCCTGCTCGTCTCGATTTTTTTTCCGAAAACCTTTTTTATCACGAAGTTTCGGTATCCAATTATCCTTTATTCGATTATGCTCCGTACGAATTGGCCTTAGCTAGTAAGTTGGTAGATGTAGTGCGTTTCGAAAAGCTAGATATTTTACACGTTCATTATGCCATACCGCATGCTTCGGCGGCATTTATGGCGAAGCAAATTTTAGCTACCTACGGCATTCACATTCCAGTGGTTACTACCCTCCACGGAACGGATATTACTTTAGTTGGTAAAGATTTAACCTACAAACCAGTGGTTACCTTTTCCATCAATCAATCTGATGGTGTAACAGCCGTTTCCGAATATTTGAAACAAGACACCTACAAGCATTTCGAGATTACCAAAGACATTCGTGTAATCCCCAATTTTGTAGATATGAATCGCTTTAAACTAAAAGCGCAAGATCATTTTAAGAAAGCCATTGCGCCCAATAACGAGCGCATTGTGGTGCATACCTCGAATTTCAGAAAGGTTAAACGTACCCAAGATGTAATTTATGTGTTCGAGAAAATTCTAAAAGAAGTTCCCGCCAAATTATTGATGGTAGGCGATGGCCCAGAACGTGCGTATTGCGAACAATTGTGCCGCGATTTAGACATTTGTGACAATGTTCGCTTTTTGGGCAAGCAAGATGCCGTGGAAGAAATCTTATCGGTAGCCGATTTGTTTATTATGCCATCTGAATCGGAAAGTTTTGGTTTAGCAGCTTTAGAAGCCATGGCTTGTAAAGTGCCTGTAATTACATCAAATGCTGGTGGTTTGCCCGAATTGAATGTAGACGGTGTAACTGGTTTTATGGATGAAGTGGGAGATATCTCATCGATGGCACACCATGCCATTGCCATTTTAGCTGACGACGATAAATTAAATAGCTTCAAAGAAAACGCTTTAAGCAGAGCCAAAGAGTTCGACCTGAGCATTATATTGCCTATTTACGAGGCCTATTACCGAGAAATTTTAGGATAAAACTTATTTAATAAGGTGTTTCAGTTGGATGATTTCTTTTTCATCTAAATATCTCCAACGTCCTCTTGTTAAATCTTTCTTCGTAAGATTGGCGTAAATTACACGATCTAACTTTACCACGTCATAACCCAAGTGTTCGAAAATTCGACGTACAATGCGGTTTCTGCCGCTATGAATTTGTATACCAATTTCTCGTTTGGTGCCTCCTTGTACATAACTTACCGCATCTGGTTTAATTACCCCATCTTCTAATTCTAAACCAAAGGCAATCTTATTTAAATCACCCTGTGGTAGGCTTTTGTTTAATTCTACTTGGTAAATTTTGGTAATCCCGGTTTTTGGGTGCGATAATTTATCGGCTAAATCGCCATCATTGGTCATTAACAACAAACCGGTTGTATTGCGATCTAAACGGCCAACCGGGTAAATACGCTCTTTCGATGCTTTTTCTACCAATTGCATAACCGTACGGCGTTCTTGCGGATCGTCGGTTGTAGTGATATAATCTTTTGGTTTATTTAACAATACATAAACCATTTTCTCTCGTTTTAGTGTTTCGCCATTGTAGCGAATTACATCTTTTGAGGGGTTAACCCGATAACCCAATTCAGAAACTACTTCTCCATTTACTGAAACCACGCCAGCCGCAATTAACTCATCTGCTTTACGGCGTGAGCAAATACCTGCATTTGAAATGTAACGGTTTAAGCGGATCAAACCGTCGTCTTTACCAGGAAGTGGTCGCTTGCGGCCTTTCCCACCTAAGGCATCTTCTCTTACTTTTCTAGGGGCTAGTGTTTTAGTATATGGGCGTTCTCCAAAAGAACTGCGTTTCTGGTATGGTCTTGCTGCATTCCCTTCGCCATCTGTTCTGCGTGGCGGACGATCTCCATAGGTAGCTCTTTCACCGCTAGATGGGCGTTTTGTATATGATCTAGTAGAATCACCGTCTGTTTTACGTGGTGCACGATCGCTATAAGGTTTTCGTTCTCCATCCGATGGACGTTTGCTGTAAGGTCTTGGGGCATCACCATCGGTTCTTCGTGTGGGGCGGTCGCCATAAGGCTTTCTTTCCCCACTAGCAGAGCGGTTGTTGCCGAAACTACGTGGCGCAGCTCCTTCATCGTCTCTTTTAAAAGGCCGAGGTTTGCTAGTATAAGGTCTTCTTTCAGTATCTCCACCTTCTCTAGGTGTTCTGCTACTTGTACGAACGCTAGAGTACCCTTCTTTCTTGAAATCAGTGCGATTTGTTCTGGGCGTAAAATCTCTTGGTTTTTCTTCACGATTAGCACCAAATTCACGTTTTTTAGGGCCAAACGACTTTTTGTCATCCCCGAAATTCTTTTTTTCTCCGAAGGCCGGCTTTTCAGAAAAAGCAGGTTTACGACCACCTGTGGCACGAGTTGTACGCTTATTTGGTCCGGATTTATCGTCTCGACTATTCCTTGATCGTTGGTTTGGCATGAAAAATGAACGCTATGTGTGTAAAAAGAAAGCAAATGTAAGCAAAAATAGGCGCTTTAAAACCCTTTTCCACATTTTATAAAAGAGTCTTTAAAGATACTTTAGACCTTATTTTGCCTATTTGCGCTAAAAAATGTGGATAAGTATGCGTAGGACGATGAATAAACGATCTGTACTTTTGAACAACTTTTTTAGTTCACTAAATAAAGGAAACATGACAAAGAAACCCTTAATAGCTTGTCTAGCTATGCTAGTCTTGCTGGTATTGGCCACGTTGTTTTTCTATAGCAATCCCAACAATGCTGTTGGTGCACAAGCACCTCCTCAAATTCAGGAGCCTTACGACCCGTATTTAAGCACCCTAAATTTTGCTTCTGAAGTTATGCCAATAGCCGATGTACAGGTTAGTTTTCGTATAAAAAAAATACTTAAATCATACAAACTCTCGCGCAACCGATTCCAACTACGCCCCTCATCAATTTCTTTTTTGGCAAAAGAAAGGAGTAAATCATTCAATTCGGGATTACCAAAACCATTCACCTTATCCACTAATTGATCAATTAACTCATTGATATAGCTTTTCGAATCAAGGAGAACCTCAAAATGAGCCGGTAACTTCAATTCTTCAATAAAGGACGAACTCAATCTTTGGACAAAAGAATCAATCGTCATCACCGAGAAAAGACCA
>CANGZX010000123.1 GCA_947458775.1 Sphingobacteriaceae bacterium
TAAGAAAACCAGTATGCTCAGAATGTCGACTCATTGAATGCATTTATACTACTAGTTAATGTAGTGGACATAAATATAGTCTTATTTACCTAGTAGTTATTTTTAACCACAATTTTTCGTGTGATAATAGGTGATATTCGGGTTATCGCACCTTGGCTGTTTTTACAAATCGTGAAAAGATTGTTGGAAAAAATCGTTTTAACCAAACACCATAAATTTCCTTTCCGCCCACATACATCTCTTCCCTTTTTTTTGTAATTCCTTGTATTATTTTCTGTGCACAACGTTCGGAGCTCATGCCATTTGCTTGTGCAGCATCCATGGAATTTTGTGCCGAACCATCCCCCACCAATGCGTTAATACTTACGTTTGTTCTAATAAAACCAGGACATACTATGGTAATTTGTATGTTTTTGTTCGTCAATTCGGCTCGTAACGAATCGTAGTAGCCATGTAGTGCATGTTTAGATGCGGCATAAGCCGACCGAAATGGCGTACCAAATTTGCCCACCAAGCTGCTAATTAATACAATGGTTCCAATACCTTGCGCCAACATACTGGGTAATAAAGCTTGGTTAATAGCAACTGTACTTACATAATTTACCTTCATTAATCGTTCTATCACGCTTAAATTTGTTTCCATTGCTATAGAACGTTGACTTAGGCCTCCAGCGTGTATAACTATATCAATTTTCCCAAAAATATTTAGGGCGTCCGCTACTTTTTTAGGTAAAGTATCCAGTTCATCTAAATCTAAGGGTAGTACATGAATATCTAATGGATTGCGCTTGCAGGCTGTTTTTACTTCATATAAGCGCTCTTTATTTCGCGAAGAGATAATCAATTTTGCGCCTTGTTGGCTGTAGGCATATACCAAGGCTTCGCCAATACCAGAGGAGGCTCCGGTTATCCAAACTATTTGAGGGTTAGTTTTCATCATCAACAATAAATAAATCTGCAGCAATACGATCGGCAAATAGTTTGCCATTTTTTGTTAAAAAGAGATGATCTTTTTCTAGAAAAAGCCAATCTTTTTCTTCGTATTCCGTTAATTTTCTAAGAATATGTATTTTAAAATCGGGACCAAAATTGGTGTCAATTTTAGTTAGATCGGTACCCCAAGTGGTCCGTAAACTCGTCATTAAATATTCATTAAACCGGTTGTTTAAACTGAGTATTTCTATGCTTTGCGGTACTTTATTATGGCTAATGCTTTCCAAGTATTTGGCATTATTGGCTACATTCCATTGGCGGCTTAGCGTATTAAATGAATGTGCCGAAGGGCCAAGGCCCAGGTACTTTTCACCTTTCCAATAGTTGCTGTTGTGTATAGATTCTTTACCAGCCTTTGCAAAATTCGAAATCTCATATTGTAGTAATCCGGCCTGCTCGGTTTCTTGTAGTAAGTACAAAAATTGCTGTGAACTTTGGGTTTCGTTTAAGGGAGTTTGCTTTTTCTTTTCGATGAAATGGTGCAAAGCGGTACCCTGTTCTACAGTCATTGCATAGCTAGATAAATGAGGAACATCAAGGTGTATAATTTGTGCTATATTTTGCTGCCACTTCGTATCCGATAGTAAAGGGTAGCCATAAATGAGGTCTACATTGCTGTTCTCAAAGCCGGCATCTTGCGACCGTTTTATGCAACTATCGGCCTCGGCACCGGTATGCGATCTATTCATCCAAGCTAAATCTTCATCGAAAAACGAT
The DNA here is from genome assembly GCA_947458775.1 of Sphingobacteriaceae bacterium. Lineage (GTDB taxonomy): Bacteria > Bacteroidota > Bacteroidia > Sphingobacteriales > Sphingobacteriaceae > JAIPAN01. The sequence goes on from CANGZX010000123.1 coordinate 1,711, forward strand.
TGCACGCCAATACTTAATCGATTGATCGGGCTTTGGCTCAGTTCTCTAACTTTTTCAGCCTGCAAATCATCGGGGTTTGCCTCTAAAGTAATTTCGGCTGTGCTCGATACGCTAAAAAGTTGATGGATCTTGTCGAGTATTTTTTGCAGTTCATTGGTGCTAAGCAAGGAAGGCGTACCACCACCAAAATAAATGGTTTCTACTTTCTCAGCTTCTAAATAGTCTTTCCGCAACACCAGTTCCTTGCAAATGGCTGCAACCATATCGGCCTTTGGCCCCATAGATGTGCTAAAATGAAAGTCGCAGTAATGACATGCTTTTTTGCAAAAAGGGATGTGGAGGTAAATGCCAGCCATAGCCCGTAAAGTTAGGCTTTTTAACTCATGTTGTGTTTTATAGGACCTTTTGTGCGTATTATTTAAAAAAATTGGGACAAAGCGGGTGAAATACGGGACGAAAGCCTCTATATCTTAAACATAAATTTGTTTGAAGCAATGATTCGTAATTATTAATCCAGTGCACCGCTCAAGCAGTAAACGATGTTAAAAAAAATAGTTAAAAAAATATTCACTAAAAGAGTAGCGGAGACCCCGTTTTCGTCAAGTACCGTTACTCTTTCTGTGCAATTTAGTTTTGAGGCTAGTGCGCAAGTTGGTTTTAAAGATACCGACAACCGCCTACGCATAAAACGCTTTAAGGATCAAAGTTGGCAAACGGAGTTTGTTCATACATGGGCTTCTGAAAGACCTATTGAACTTCGCACTTTTGTGTATACCCCAAACCTGAAAGAAGCCCAAAAAGCCACACTTACCATAAGCATTGATAAGCAGGTTGTAAAACAACAAGATTTTATCATACCCACAGATGAAGATTATGCAGGTTGGTTCGAATTAAGCTACCTACCCTAGATTCATTTTTATTTCTGTAAAGACTTAAAATTTACGGTAAATTTGCGGCTTAGGAATTTGCACCGCATTAGAGAATGACCTACCCTCGTTTCGTATTTTTTATGCTTTTGCTTTTGCCTTTGGGCTTGTGGGCACAAACCGATTCGGTGGTGCAAGCTCGTGTACCTAAATTGGCCGATTCTGTTGGGCGTGTGCAGAATGTTGCAAATAGCGATTCGCTAAAACGAGTGTCAGATTCCTTAGCCGTGATGTATATCAAATATCCCGATCCAAATCGTAAAAATCGCTTTATAGATAGTTTAATGCAACTTTATCAGGTTAAAAATCTCGATTTTATTGCTTGGGCAAAGCAATTCGGTCGCCCAATAAACCACGACGGTGAAGGGAAATTGAGAAAACATGGCCAGTCTTGGGTATTGGTGGTTATTCTGTGCTTGGTGCTGGGCTTCGCCGTGCTTCGAATAGCGTACAGAAACGATATAAACATGCTGATGAATGCTTTCTTTGATCATCGGTTTCTGGCCCAACAAACAAGTGCTGGGGGCTTTTTCACTTCTTGGCCCTTTATGCTACTCTTTGTACTTTTTGGTTTTACCATTGGTATGTATTTGTATTTAATTGGTAGCTATCTACAGTTGTCATATGCATTTAGTGGGGTAGAGTGGTATGTAATTTTATCACTATTAATTATGGGATTACTTATCTTAAAAGTATATGTTTTACGTTTTTTAGGCTTTGTATTAATGGTGCAAAAGGCCGTAAGGGTGTATACCTCCATTTTATTTCTGAGTTATTTTCATGCAGCACTACTTTTTTTACCACTAATTGTAGCTTTTAGCCTCAGTTCAAGTGCGTATGCCGTGCTATTTATCTATGCTGGAATGGCTATTGCGCTATTTATTACGGTGTTTCAGGCCATTAGAGTGGCAATTCACGTTTTATCGCATTATCCATTTTCAAAACTTTATTTATTTATTTACTTTTGTGCCCTTGAAATATGCCCCATGCTGGTACTAATTAAAGTTCTCAGATTTTAGGAAAAAAGCCTATGCCGGTATCGTCAACATCTAGAAATAATAAAGTTAAAAGCATTCTCTTTACGCTGCCAAAGCCAGAGA
>CANGZX010000124.1 GCA_947458775.1 Sphingobacteriaceae bacterium
TAGGCATGATGGTAAGCCCCGAATACAATGGTTCTGGCCTAGATACCATTTCCTATGTTTTGGCCATGGAATAGTTATCGAAAATAGATGCCTCAGATTCGGTAGTGGTATCGGTAAATAATTCTTTAGTATGCTACGGATTAGAAAAATATGGCTCCGAAGAGCAAAAACAAAAATATTTAAAACCACTAGCCGCTGGTGAAATTATTGGTGCTTTCTGTTTATCTGAACCCGAAGCTGGCTCCGATGCTACCTCACAACAAACTACTGCCATAGACATGGGCGACCATTATCTACTAAACGGCACCAAAAATTGGATAACCAATGGTGGAAGCGCATCGGTATATTTGGTAATTGCACAAACCGATGTGGCTAAAGGTCACCGCGGTATCAATGCCCTTATTGTAGAAAAAGGCATGGAAGGCTTTAGTATTGGACCAAAAGAAAATAAATTAGGTATTCGTGGCTCAGACACTCACTCCCTTATGTTTACCGATGTGAAAGTGCCTAAAGAAAATAGAATTGGCGAAGATGGTTTTGGCTTTAAATTTGCGATGAAAACCCTAGAGGGTGGCCGCATTGGTATTGCCGCCCAAGCCTTGGGTATTGCCTCTGGCGCTTACGAGTTAGCCGTACAATATGCCAAAGAACGCAAGGCATTTGGCAAACCCATTGCCGAACACCAAGCCATTCAATTTAAACTAGCCGATATGGCCACCCAAATTGAAGCAGCCCGCATGCTTTGCTTAAAAGCCGCCTGGTTAAAAGACCAAGACCTGCCTTATGCCCAAGCAAGCTCTATGGCAAAACTATTTGCTTCCGAAGTGGCCATGAACACCACCGTTGAAGCCGTTCAAGTACACGGAGGTTATGGTTTTGTGAAAGAATTCCATGTAGAACGTTTAATGCGTGATGCAAAAATTACCCAGATATACGAAGGAACCTCCGAAATACAACGCATTGTCATTGCACGAGAGGTATTAAAATAATTCTCAAAAGCCCAAAAATGAAAAAAATCGTTCTTCCACTCCTTGTCCTTTCTCTGTTTGCTTTTAGCAGCTGTAAACAAGCCGGCCTAGCCGATTTACAAAACGGCACCTGGCGGGCTACCCTTAAAACAGAAAGCGGTGTAGAAATTCCGTTCAATTTTGAACTGGCCGACTCAGCCGGAAAAAAGCAATTAGATATTATTAACGGAGATGAGCGTTTTAGAGTAAACGAAATTAGCCAAGAAGGCGATTCTATTCTGATTCAAATGCCTTTGTTCGATTCGGAAATTAAAGCCGTACTCACAGGCGGTTCGCTATCGGGCAAGTGGACCAAACACCTAGCCACAAACGATGTGGCCATGGAATTTACTGCTAGCCCCAATACCAATTGGCGTTTTTTCAAAAAAGAAGGCGAACCCAAAGTAGATTTAAACGGAAAATGGTCGAGCACCTTTATTAGTGCCGATGGAAAAGACACCAACGTGTATATAGGCCAGTTTATCCAAAAAGGGAACCGATTAACAGGCACTTTTTTAAGCACGACTGGCGATTACCGCTTTTTAGAAGGTACTGTAAATGGAAACAAATTTTACCTTTCTTGTTTTGATGGATGCCACGCCCTTTTATTCTCGGGAACGGTAAATGGCAATACCATTACCGATGGTAAACTCTATTCGGGTTTTTCGAGTATAGATAATTGGACGGCCACTAAAAATGATAAAGCCGAACTACCCGATGCTTATAGCTTAGTGGGCTTAAACCCGGGTTACAAAAGTATCGATTTTGCTTTCCCCGATTTAACTGGCAAGCTGGTATCACTTAAAGACGAACAATTTAAAAACAAGGTAGTGGTAGTACAATTTTTTGGCTCTTGGTGCCCCAATTGTATGGACGAAACCGCCTTTATGGTTCCTTTTTATAACCGATACAAAGACAAAGGCTTGGCCGTTGTTGGTTTAGGTTACGAGCGCACTACCGATGTTGCCCGTGGACGCAAAAACATTGGCCGATTACAAAAACGCTTTAATGTACCCTACCCTTTATTGCTAACCGGCTACACCAACCAACCGGGCGAAGTGATTAAAAGTTTGCCCATGTTGAACAAATTTATGGCCTTTCCAACCACCATTATTATTGATAAAAAAGGAGAAGTGCGTAAAATACATACTGGTTTTTCTGGACCAGGAACGGGTAAATACTATACCGAGTTTACCGAAGAATTTGATAAGCTAATTACCGATTTATTGGCAGAAAAATAAGCATCAAGCCACGCCAAAAGAATGGCTTTTTTACTACTTTTTTTCGGGCTTAAACCAATTGAATATAATTTTTAAGAGGCCCAATACGATGGCAAACCAAGCAGCAGAAATAAAGCCAGCGGTATGAAAACCACTAACAAAAGCATCTACTAACAACACCATACACACCGTAATAATAAACGATACCAAACCAAGCGTTAAAAAGTTAAGCGGAATGGTAAGAACATGTAATACAAAACCAATGGTTGCATTAACCAAGGCCAACAAGAGTGCTACCCACAGAGCCGTTACAAACGAATCTACAGTTACACCAGGTAATAAATATGCTGCTAGTAATACCGCAACACCACTCAATAAAATCTCTAAAAGCATTTTCATGGTGTAAATTTGATTAAAAAAGATGAGAAAATTAGCACTTTACCTACTGGCTTGCTGTTTTGGCGCACTTGCCTGCACACCTACTAAACAAACTAACGAATTAGACTTGGCTATTAGCCTTTCGGCAGATAAAAAAAGTGTGTTGGTGAAAAATATTCCAGCAGATTTACTCTCTAGCATAAAAAAAGATAGCCTGCAATTGGTAGCATTTTTTGGCTTATACCCTACTAGTAACGATCCAGACATGCAGGGTTTAGAATCGCCTATTCCCGGAATTTTTTCTGAGCAACACGAAGCACTTGTATTTACGCCTACAAGCCAACTAAGCAAAGGCACAACATACCGGGCCGAAATTTATGCGCAAAGCAGAGAATTTTCAGTCATCAATCTGCTCAAAAAACAAGAACGCCTTGGTGGAAATAACCCTATTACCTACACATTTACCTACTAGTTGCTTGTAAAAACAATTATTTGTACTATATTTGCATCGAATTGAAGAGGGGACCGTGTCCCCTCTTTTTATTTACCATACCCTAGCAACATGAAGGTAGAACAACGCGTACTAGCTCTGGTAGCCGAAAAAATAGCCGACAGACCTGATTTATTCTTGGTAGAAGCAAAAATGCATACCAATGGTAAATTGATGATTCTGATAGATGGCGATAAAGGCGTGGCCATACAAGATTGCGTTGCCATTAGCCGCCATGTAGGTTTTCACTTAGAAGAAGAAAACTTGGTGGATACCGCTTATACGCTAGAAGTATCGTCGCCGGGAGTAGACTTTCCCTTAACCTTGCTCAGACAATACGCTAAAAACGTAGGTCGCAACCTAAGTGTTAAGTTTAAAGACGGTAACAAAACAGAAGGAAAATTGGCCGAAGTACAAGAAGGTCACATTCTTTTGCAAGAACTGAAAAAAGAAAAGGGCAAAAAAGCCCAAACCGTTGATAGGCTAATTCCTCTCAATGAAATAATAGAAAGTAAAGTTTTAATTTCATTTAAATAAAATGAGCAACATTAATTTAATTGATTCCTTCCAGGAATTTAAAGATTTCAAAAACATCGACCGTCCAACGGTGATTAGTGTATTAGAAGAAGTGTTTCGCA
>CANGZX010000125.1 GCA_947458775.1 Sphingobacteriaceae bacterium
ACCACACCAATATGGATACCTACGATCGCTTAATTGAAGCCGATTTAAAACAAGCAGCTACCATTGTGGCTTCCTTTGTTTACCACAGTGCGCAACGTGCAGATTTGTTGCCTCGTAAGCCTTTGCCTACACCAGCACCGGCCCGTCAGAACTAAAAAAAACCACGTACAAAAAAGAGGCCCGTTTTTCGGGCCTCTTTTTTTATGCTTAGTCTAACTCAAGTGATTGGTGCATATCGGGTATTTCTACCGATTGAAATCCTTCGGCTTCTAGCGTAGCTTTAAAGTTAATTTGCGATTCGTATTCGCCGTGGACAATGAATAGTTTTTTTACCAGTGCCGGATTTTGACACGATAAAAAGCCTAATAAATCGTCTCGATCACCATGCGCACTCATCGATTTAATCTCTTTAACCTGGGCTTTTACCACATGTTCTTCGCCAAAAATACGCACAAAGGGCTGTCCAGAAACCAATCTGCCACCCAAAGACCGGGGTTCGCAATAACCGGCAATTAAAATGGTATTGTTCGGATTATCAATAGTATTTCGAATGTGGTGTTTCACCCGTCCAGCATCGGCCATGCCCGAAGCGGAAATAATAACGCAAGGCGTTTTATCATCATTTAACGCAATAGAATCTTGTACATCTTCAATAAATACCAAACCTTTAAAATCAAATGGATCGTGATCTTTTTTCATAAGTTCTTTAACGCCACGGTTATATACCTCGGGGTGACTTTTAATTACCGCCGTAGCTTTAGAAGATAGCGGACTATCTACATAATAAGGCACATTGGGCAATTTCCCGTCAACTTCTAAGGCATTGAGCGCATACAGCAATTCTTGCGTACGGCCTACACTAAAAGCAGGAATAACCACTTTACCACCATGCTTGATACAGGTTTCTTCGATAATTTGGCGCAACGCTTCTTCGGGTGGTATTACCTCTTGGTGTAAACGATCGCCGTAGGTTGATTCAATTAAAATATAGTCGGCTTGCGGGAAAGTTTGCGGAGCCCGTAATAACAAATCGCCGTAGCGGCCTACATCACCACTAAAGGTAAGTCGGGTGGTTTTGTTGTTTTCGGTGATGGATAAATGAACGGCGGCACTGCCCAAAATATGACCTGCATCGGTAAAGTATACGATGATGTTTTCATCTATTGCCGTGGGGCTATCGTAAGGCACCACCTTAAACCGACTAAGGGTTTTTTCTACGTCTTCTTCTATATAGAGCGGCTTTATCAGCTCTTTGTGCTCTTTGGCCCTACGTTTGTTTTCGTAAAAAGCATCCTGCTCTTGAATTTTTGCCGAGTCTAATAATAAAATACGTACCAAATCGAGCGTAGCGGCGGTACAAAATATAGGACCTTTAAAGCCTTCAGCAACTAGTTTGGGCAATAAACCCGAGTGGTCGATGTGCGCATGCGAAAGTATTACGTACGACACCTCGGCTGGGTTAAAGCCAAAGTGTTTGTTCCACTCATCGGTAGAAGCGCCTCTGCCCTGAAACATACCACAGTCTAATAATACTTGGGTTTGATTATCGAGGGTTACTAAGTGCTTACTACCAGTAACGGTACGGGCAGCTCCGTGGAAGGCTATTTTCATGAGGGATGGATGTTGGATATGCTAAATGTGTATCTTTAGCATTAAAATCAATCTAAAGATATGGCAAATAAGCGACTACTTTTTTTCTTAATGGGGCTAATGGTTGTATTAGGTTTTGCAATGAAACCTGTTACTGTAACGCAGCACCCACATCAAAATTACGATACATCCTTACAAGACAGTACCAAAAGCACTTCAAAGGCAGATAAAAATGCTACTCTATGTGTTTTGGAGGGTAAGGTAATTTCTAAATCAGAACTAGATAAAATAAATCCCGATGCCATTGAATCTATTAGTGTGTTAAAAGGGAAGAATGCAGTGAACGCTTATGGCAAAGCCGGGAAAAACGGGGTAATTCAGATTACGCTCAAAAAATAAGTGTCCCAATTATTAAAAAAGCCCTCCCGAAATTCGGGAGGGCTTTTTTGTAGTTCCTAAATTTGTCTAGGCCTCTTCTTTAAAGAAATTGGCCGTAAAATAATCGCGGTTCATCCGGGCGATATTGGTAATCTTAATCTCTTTCGGGCACTCGGCTTCACAAGCACCGGTATTGGTACAGCTACCAAAACCTTCAGTATCCATTTGGTTAACCATGGCTTGCGCTCGTTGGTACCGTTCTGGCTGGCCTTGCGGCAATAGCGCCAATTGTGAAACTTTTGCCGATACAAAAAGCATCGCGGAAGCATTTTTACAAGCCGCCACACAAGCTCCGCAACCAATACAGGTGGCCGAGTTAAAGGCCTCATCGGCCACTGGTTTCGGAATGGCAATAGCATTGGCATCGGGTACACCACCGGTATTTACCGATACGAAACCACCTGCATGCTGAATACGATCGAAAGCCGAACGGTCTACGGCCAAATCTTTAATTACCGGAAATGCCGATGCTCTCCATGGTTCAATCACAATGGTTTCGCCATCGTGAAAACTACGCATATGCAATTGGCAAGTGGTAATGGCTTGTTTAGGTCCGTGCGGACGGCCATTAATGTGTAAAGAACACATCCCACAAATTCCTTCACGGCAATCGTGATCGAAGTGAATGGGGTCTTCGCCTTTTTTCACCAAGCCTTCGTTTACCACATCCAACATTTCTAAAAACGACATGTCGGGAGAAATGCCTGGTGCCGGATAGGTTACAAAAGTACCCTTGGTATTTCCGTTTGGCTGACGCCAAACTTTAAGTGTTAAATTCATATTTCCACTCATAATAAACTATTTATAACTCCGCTGAGAGAGTTTTACGTTTTCAAAATTCAGGTCTTCCTTATGTAAAGCTTCTGGCTTGTTCTCACCGGTATATTGCCAAGCGGCTACGTAAGCAAATTTTTCATCGTCACGCAGTGCTTCACCTTCTTCGGTTTGGCTTTCTACACGGAAGTGACCACCACAAGATTCGTTGCGATCTAAGGCATCATCAATCATCAATTCACCCAATTCAATAAAGTCGGCTACACGGCCAGCTTTTTCTAATGACATGTTAAACTCTTCGTTAGAACCCAACACAATCGCATTTTTCCAGAAATCGGTTTTTAAATCTTGGATGAGTTTTTTGGCTTTTTTCAAGCCTTCTTCAGAACGGGACATACCGCAGTATTCCCACATAATTTTACCCAATTCGCGGTGGTATTCATCAACCGTTTTATTTCCTTTAAGGGATAATAATTTTTGTAAACGTTCTTCTACCGCTTTTTTGGTTTCGGTAAAAGCCGGATGTTTTACATCTATTGCTTTTGGACCAATGGTTGCTAAATAATCGCCCAAAGTATACGGAATCACAAAATAACCATCGGCCAAGCCTTGCATTAAGGCAGAGGCTCCTAAACGGTTTGCACCGTGGTCGGAGAAATTGGCTTCGCCCAAGGCATACAAACCTGGTACGGTGGTTTGTAAATTATAATCGACCCATAAACCGCCCATGGTATAGTGTACGGCCGGGTAAATACGCATAGGTTGTTTGTACGGATTTTCGTCGGTAATTTGATAATACATATCAAATAGGTTTCCGTATTTGGCACGAACGGCATCTTCGCCTAAACGGCTGATGGCATCGGCAAAATCTAAATACACGGCAACGCCAGAAGTACCCACGCCTTTTCC
>CANGZX010000126.1 GCA_947458775.1 Sphingobacteriaceae bacterium
GGTTGGGATGGCTGCTCTGGCTACCATTATACCGATTCTGTAGTGTATGGATTTTCGCACACCCACCTAAGCGGTACGGGCGTTGCCGATTATGGCGATATTTTATTTATGCCAACCACAGGTACTCCAAAATTTAAAAACAACGAATACGCTTCTCGTTTTCAAAAAAAGAACGAAAAAGCCAGTGCAGGTTATTACGAAACCTTTTTAGATACCTACCAAATTGGCGTAAAACTGACCAGCACCTTACGTGCGGGCTTACACCAATACGAATTCCCTAAAACAGCTGAGGCCAACATCATTATCGATTTACAGCACCGCGACGAAGTTCTAGAATCGTGGATTGAGGTGGTAAATGATCACGAAATTAGAGGATTTAGACGTTCTACCGCATGGGCAAGCAACCAACCCATTTACTTTTATGCCAAATTTAACAAGCCCTTTAAAAGCTATGGCATTGCCCTAAACGATTTGCTGCAACCGGGGCTTAAAAAAGGTTCGGGAAAAAACTTGAAAATGTACATTCAGTTTAACAATCCGGGCAATGTACTGGCTAAAGTAGGTATATCGGCAGTAAGTGCCGAAGGCGCCTTACAAAACCTAAACGCCGAAATACCTGATTTCAATTTCAAGAAAACAGAAAATCAAGCCAAAGCTGCTTGGAACAAAGAATTAAGCAAAATTGCCGTAGAAAGTACCGATAAAAACAAATTAAGCATTTTTTATACCGCCCTGTACCATTGCTTCAGTAGCCCCAACCTATTTATGGATGTGGATGGTAAATACTTTGGTACCGATAAAAAGGTTCACCAAGCCGAAGGCTTTGACAACTACACCGTGTTTTCACTTTGGGACACCTACCGCACCGAACACCCCCTATTGAGTATTATTGACAGAAAACGTACCACCGATTTCATAAACACTTTCCTCAATCAGTATAAAAATGGTGGTTTATTACCCATTTGGGAACTAGCCGGAAATGAAACCTATTGTATGATTGGTAATCATTCCATTCCCGTAATTCTAGATGCCTATCGGAAAGGAATTACCGGATTTGATGCCAATTTGGCTTTCGAAGCCATGAAATCGGCTGTAAATAGAAACCAATTTGGATTGGATTCTTACCGCAACAACGGATTGGTACTAGCCGATGACGAACACGAATCGGTATCTAAAACATTAGAATATGCCTACGACGATTGGTGTGTAGCCCAATTTGCCAAACTGCTAAACAAACCTACCGAATACAACGAATTTATTCGCCGAGCACAGTATTGGAAAAACGTATTCGACTCGGAAAGTGGCTTTATGAAAGCCCGTAGCAACGGAAATTGGTGGAAACCCTTCGACCCTACCGAGGTAAATAACAACTTTACCGAAGCCAATAGCTGGCAATACACGTTCTATGTTCCGCAGGATGTTGAAACTCTAATAAAAGCTTACGGAGGCACAACTGCCTTCCAGAAAAAATTAGACGAGTTATTCAGCACAACTCAAGGCTTATCGGGTCGCGGACAAGTAGATATTACCGGCTTAATTGGCCAATATGCCCACGGAAATGAGCCTAGTCACCACATGGCCTATTTGTATAATTTCACCAATACACCAAATAAAACAGCCTACTATGTTCAAAAAATTCGCCAAGAATTGTACAAAAATACACCTGATGGCTTATCTGGCAATGAAGATTGCGGGCAAATGTCGGCATGGTTGGTTATGAGTGCCCTGGGTTTTTACCCACTCAACCCAGCTAGCAACCAATACACTTTTGGCACCCCATGGTTCAAAAAAGCAAGCATTCATCTCGAAAACGGAAAATCAGTCGAAATAACTGCTCCCGATTATAGCGACGACAGCTATTACCTACAAGCCATAAGCTTAAATGGTAAAGCCTTTAATCAGTCTTACATCAATTTTGATGATTTTAAAGACGGAGCTGCATTAAACTTTGTTACCGGGAAACTACCTGCCGAAACCTATACACAAAGTCTTAAAAAACCAGAATCGAGCATAGATGACGAGCAAATTGTAGCCAATCCCATTATCGAATCGGCGGGGCCTACCTTTGCAGATAAGTTAAGCGTGTCTATTAAAAATACGCAAAGCGGAGCCGCCAGCATCTATTACACAAACGATGGCAGTACGCCCACACTCCAAAGCAAAGTGTATGAAGGTGCACTCACCTTAACAGAGAGTGGAAACATTACCGCTAGCTCCTACGCTAATGGGCAATGGAGTTTCCCTACTACTGCCCATTTTTTTAAAATTCCGGGCGATAAAAAGATAAAAATTAGTGCACCCACCATGAAATCGTACACTGCAGGTGGCGAACAAGGCCTGGTAGATGGCATTCGGGGGAAGGCGAATTTTAGATTAGGTAACCTATGGCAAGGTTACCAAAGCACCGATTTTGAGGCCATTGTGGAATTAGATAAAATCAAAAAAGTAAGCAGTATTTCCTCCGGCTTTATGCAGGATACTCGTTCTTGGATCATTTTTCCTACGCAGGTAAGCTACTGGGGTTCTATTGATGGTATTAACTATCAGCATTTAGGCGACGTGAAAAACAACATTGCAGCCGATAACTATGAGGTATTAATTAAAGAGTTCGAATTGCCCGTATCGCAAACACTTAAATACATTAAAGTGCTGGCCAAAAATTACGGGGCTTTACCCGCCGGGCACTTGGGTTATGGTGAAGGCGGCGATGCCATTTTATTTGTAGATGAAATCAGTGTGAGGTAGTGTTTTTAGGATAATTTAACAGTCTAAACATCCCATAAACAACAGATTTTACACATCTTTGCTTAAGCAATGCTATATGTTTAAAGAAATACACAACCAAAAACTTCGCTATACCCTCATTGGAGTTTATTTTATCGTTTTATTTTTCTGTGCGCTAGAGCTCAATTTTTTGTGGATGTTTGGCTATTCGCCAAACCGCAAAGACATTAAAACACCCAATCTACAATTGGTTTCGGAAGTATATACCAGCGATGGTAAACTCATTGGACGTTATTATCGTGAAAACAGAATTCCTATTACCTATAAAGAGATAGCCCCGAGCGTAGTAGATGCCTTAATTGCCACAGAAGATATTCGCTTTTACGAACACTCGGGTATTGATGTGCAGTCCCTAATTTCGAGTACCATATCTACAGCCAAAGGCGACAAACGAGGTGCAAGTACCATTACACAGCAATTGGCTAAAAACCTCTACAGTACTCGTGGTCGAAAATCTCAGGGTTGGATACGCCAAATTCCGGTGGTACGCACCATTGTATATAAATTAAAGGAGTGGATTACCGCTCTAAAACTTGAAAGCTACCACAGCAAGGAAGAAATTTTAACGCTTTACCTCAATACCGTACCTTTTGGTAACAATGCTTATGGCATTAAAATTGCCACCAAGCGTTATTTTAGTAAAAATCCGAACCAATTAAAGGTAGCAGAAGCAGCCATGCTTATTGGCATGCTCAAAGCTACAAGCACCTACAATCCGCTAAAAAATCCCGAAAAATGCTTAGAAAGACGTAATACCGTGCTTTCTCAAATGGCTAAATATGGTTTTTTGGGCGAAAAAGAATTTAGAAAAAGTAGTTTAAAGCCATTGACCCTAAAAGTATCGGAATTACAAGAAGGTGCCGAAGGTGATTCGTATCTACGAGGAGCCGTAGCCCGTTCGCTAGA
>CANGZX010000127.1 GCA_947458775.1 Sphingobacteriaceae bacterium
ACTACCTCAGCCTTCGTAAATTTTTCAAAAGCAAGGCTGGTTAAATCTGCGGCAGAATTTATGTGCGGTTCAAAGCGATATCGCTCTGTATCTGAGTAAAGCGCTTTACACTTTTCAGCTCCATCGCCAAAAAATACGAGGGTGTGATCAGCAAAAGCAGCAAAGCTATGCTCGTCTAAAATTTCAGCTTTAACGTCTTCTATAGGACTTAAATTGGCGTTATATACGGCCAAGTACACTTCCATACGGCGGGCATCTATCATGGGGCAAATCAAGGTTTTATCATTCGCTAAACTTTGCTTTGCTGAAGCCATGGCCTGAAGGGTAGAAACGGCTAATAAGGGAATATCTAAAGCAAAACAAAGGCCTTTAGCCGTAGACACCCCAATGCGCAAACCGGTATAAGAGCCGGGGCCCATGCTTACAGCTACGGCATCCAAATCTTCATAGCTTTTATTGGCCGCCTTTAATACCTCATCAATAAATAAGGTAAGGTGTGAAGCATGAATATTGGCTTCGTGTTGCTCTTTAATAGCTAATACCTGTCCATCGGATGCCAAGGCAACCGAACAAGAACTGGTACCGGTTTCTAGTTGAAGGATGAGTGCCATATACTATTTCTTAAGGAACTGGATCGTGGCCATGCCCACCCCAGGGGTGACACCGACCAATACGTTTGATGGTTAACCAACCACCTTTAAAGGGGCCATATTTCTCAATGGCTTCTTTACCATACTGCGAACACGTGGGTGTATACCTACAAGCTGCGCCTAATAATGGAGACAAAAACCACCGATATAATTGAATAATTCCTAAAAACAAACGACCTAAGAGATACTTCATAATGCCCCTCCTTCTGCATGCTGATACTCTTTAACTAAGGTTTTTAAAGCAATAAGCAGTTTTGGCTCCAATTCAGTAGAAAGCAGTATTTCTTTACCAATGTAGCTAATACCCAAGCAAATTGGCCGTTCAGCTAAAATAAAATTATACAAGTGGCTTGCTTTATGTATACGATACAATTCTCGTATACGGCGTTTAATCAGGTTACGATCAACCGCCCGTTTGTACCTACGCTTAGAAACCTGAATAACTACCTGCACAGAAGCATCTTGCTCAGTAGTTGGCATCCAAGTAAGTCTAAAAGGGTATAAAAGAAAAGAAGAACCGTCATGAAAAAGCTTATCTAAAAGCTTTGTACTACATAACCGTTCTTCTTTTTTAAAAGTGTGCATGAATAAATTGCTTGCGCTGGTTCAGAATAGTTCTGAGCTGCTACAACCACCAAGGGCGGCAAGCAACCAAACACTATGCTTTATGACGACGTTCGTCGGATACTGACAATTTTTTTCTGCCTTTAGCTCTTCTAGAGGCTAATACTCTTCTTCCGTTAGCAGTGCTCATGCGTTCTCTAAACCCATGTTTGTTTCTTCTTTTTCTCTGGGAAGGCTGAAATGTTCTTTTCATTACTTAATATTTTTGCGCTTGAAAACAAGAGTGCAAATATAGGGTTGTTTTTATTTAAATCAAATTTTATGACGCAAATTTTAGCCTTTTTGCCTTTTTAATAAATCTCTTATCTCTGTAAGTAGTTTTTGATCTTTACTTAGGCCATCTTTTCCCAAGAGTTCATCCTCTTTTCGCTGTAGGGCATTAATAAATTTAACCAATAAAAAAACGCAAAAGGCTACTACCAAAAATTGAATAACGGTATTGATAAAACTACCGTATTTAATGGCTACTTCGCTTACTTTATGCAGTTCATCAGCTGGTTTTAGAACAACTTTTTTGTTGGCAAAGTCAATTCCTCCGGTAATGTAACCTATAGGGGGCATCAATACATCGTCTACTAAAGCCGTTACAATTTTACCGAAAGAGGCTCCAATTATAACCCCCACCGCTAAATCAATTACATTGCCACGCATGGCAAACTCTTTAAATTCTTTTATAAAGCCCATAAAAACACGTATTTATGCCCTAAATTACCAAACCTAGTTGATATTTTCATCTACTCATGTAAACATAAAGAATCGAATTTGCATGATTTAATGTAATTTAGCAGGGAATTAACCATGTTAAGGCAACATCTACAGCAGAAGCTTCTGCAGAAACTTTCTCCTCAGCAAATACAATTTATTAAGTTGCTGCAAGTGCCCACTGTGGCGCTCGATAGCCGTATTAAAGAAGAATTGGAAGAAAATCCGGCCTTAGAGGATTTGAGTTTAGCCAACATGACCGAAGTGCCGGAGGAATACCCCGATAAAGATGCAGACGAACAATTTAGCGGGGAAGAACCTAGCGATGAATTTAATGTAGATGATTACCTACAAAACGACGATGTAAAAGATTACGCTACCGGCTACGAGTACAATACTGATGATGATGAAAACCCGAAAGAAGTTCCTTTTGCCATGCAAACATCTTTTTTCGAGAATTTACAAGCTCAATTGGATTTATTACCGCTCTCAGACCAGGATTACCAAATTGGAAAACAACTTATTGGCAGTTTAGATGATGATGGCTATTTAAGACGCCCGATTTTATCTTTAATGGACGATTTAGCTTTTTCACAAAACGTATTTGTAGAAGAAGCTGATATTTTAGAGGTACTTAAGCTGGTACAAGGTTTAGATCCGGCTGGCATAGCCGCACGAGATTTGCAAGAATGTCTACTAATTCAATTGCGAAAAAAAGAGCCGACTAAAATAGTGCTCAAGGCTATAGAAATTGTAGAACATCATCTGGATGAATTTACACGAAAACACTACGATAAGTTGGAGAAATCACTCCAAATGACTAGCGCCGAGCTAAAGGAGGCCGTACAAGAAATTCTAAAATTAAATCCGAAACCTGGCGACAATAACGAGGTAAACAGTAAACAGCTGCAGGTTATCCCCGATTTTCATATTCGAAACAACGAAGGTGTGCTCAGTTTGACTCTAAATGGTCGAAACGCACCCGAATTACGGGTAAGCAGAGAGTATCAAGAACTTTTTAGCCACTACGATCAAGCTGCACAAAAGGATAAAAAAATGCGGGAGGCTGTTCAATTCGTGAAACAAAAACTCGATTCGGCAAAATGGTTTATTGATGCCATTAAGCAAAGGCAACAAACGCTGCTAAAAACCATGAATGCGATTATGCATTTTCAACATGCCTATTTTTTAAGTGGCGACGAGCGCAATTTAAAACCCATGATATTGAAAGATATTGCCGAGCAAATTGATATGGATATCTCCACCGTATCGAGGGTAGCCAATTCGAAATATGTGCAAACAGAATTTGGCACGTTTTTACTAAAATCATTCTTTTCAGAAGCCATACAGCTAGAAAGCGGCGAAGAAGTATCGAACAAAGAGGTGAAAAAAATATTAGAAGAGTGCATTGGAAACGAGGATAAAAACAACCCCCTAGCCGACGAAAAACTAACCGATATTTTAAAAGAAAGAGGCTACCACATTGCCCGTAGAACAGTGGCCAAATACCGCGAAGCGATGAATATCCCGGTAGCTAGGTTGAGGAGGGAGTTGTAATTATTTACTACCTTTTTTCTTAAGCAACTTATTCAATTCCTCTTCAATTCTTTTTATCCGAATTTCTTGCTCTTCTTTCTCCCTTTTAAGCTGTTCAATCTCCTTTGCCTGAGCTTCGCTGCGTTTGGCCAATTCTTGGGTCGCAGAAACATTCAA
>CANGZX010000128.1 GCA_947458775.1 Sphingobacteriaceae bacterium
AGGAAGCCATACAAGCTATTACCCTACTCAGCGATTCGGCCCAAGGCAGAGCTAATTTCTTTATTCTCGATGCTTTAAAATCATCGGATAAGAAAACTGAAAAGCAATTTACTAAAGCCAATTTGGTAGCAGCCTTAGACATTATAGAGGTAGATGCCAAATACCGTCCGCTTTGCGAATTGCTCTTAAAAAACGTATATGTGATTGAAAGCGGCGAAGAGGAAGAATTAGCCAATACCCTACCACAAGAAGGGCAAATTTTATTAAGCAGCAGCGGTAAATACAGCAAAAGTACGTACACCATGGCTGGTGGCTCGGTGGGCTTATTTGAAGGAAAACGTATTGGAAGGGCTAAAAACCTAGAAAATTTAGCCAAAGAGATTTCGAACTTAGCGCAGAAAATAACTACACTCCAGAATGCGATCGAAAAGGAAAGCCAAAGCTTGGAAACCTTAAGATCCGCATCACAAAAAGACCAAAACAGCCAAAAAGAACGAGCGGTACAAAGTCTCAACAACGAATATATCTCCATTAAAACTAAACAAGAGCAATATGTGGCTTTTATGGAGAATAGTAAAACCCGTAAACAAGATATTGAAAGCAAAATTGCTGGCATTCTAGCAGAAATTGAACGCTCTGAACCTAAAGTTATTGATCTAAAAACCGAGCAGGAAATTAAACAGCAAGCCTTGGTACAAGCCCAACTAGAATACCAAAACCTCTCCGACCGGTTAACTGCCGACGCTACTGCCTATAACCAAGAAAATATCAAATTCCATCAGCAACAAAATAAGGTATCGGGTTTAGAAAAAGATTTGGACTACCGAAATAGTCAACATGCCAACCTCTCGGAACGCATACAAAACAAACACACTATTTTTGAGCAAACTCAGGTTAATATTAAAGAAACGCTGAAACACGTAGATCATTCTGACGATGATTTAATAGCCATGTACAGCCAAAAAGAAGCCTTGGAAAAAGGCGTAGAAGAACTAGAACAGGCGTATTATGCGGCCAGGGGCGCCATAAACGAAACGGAGAATACTATTGCCGAACAGCGTAAGAAAAAAGAACAGGCAGATTTCTTAGCCAATGAATTAAAAGACCAAAAAACGAATTTAAAACTCGAATTAAATGGGCTAAAAGAGCGTTTATCGGTAGAATTCTCCATCGATATTAATGATTTACTGGAGAATGATGTGCCGAAAGGCGAAAATGAAGAAGTCTTAAAAGAGAAAACCGAAAAGCTAAAACGACAACTCGAGGATTTTGGGGGTATTAACCCCATGGCTATGGAGGCCTACCAAGAAATGCAAGAGCGTTTTGTATTTATACAAACACAGAAAAAAGATTTAATAGACGCTAAAGATTCGCTTTTAGCAACCATTAAAGAAATAGACGATACAGCCAAAACCAAGTTTATGGAGGCCTTTACCCAAGTCCGCGAACATTTTATTGAAGTGTTTCGATCTTTATTTAACGAAGAAGATTCTTGCGATTTGGTACTCTCCGATCCGGAAAATCCACTCGACTCGGATATTGATATTCTGGCCCGTCCGAAAGGCAAACGCCCACTCTCTATCAACCAATTATCGGGTGGAGAGAAAACGCTTACGGCCACGGCCCTCCTATTTTCGTTGTATCTGCTTAAGCCAGCACCATTTTGCATTTTCGATGAGGTAGATGCCCCGCTTGACGAAACGAACATCGATAAATTCATTACGATTATCCGCAAATTCTCCAACCAATCGCAATTTATTGTGGTATCGCACAACAAGCGCACCATTGCCAGCACCGACATTATTTACGGGGTAACCATGGTAGAACAAGGCGTATCTAAAGTAGTAGCGGTAGATTTACGTGAAGTTGCCTAAGCAAAGGGCTGTGAAAACTGCGAAATCCTTCGTATTTTAGCACCTTATTCCATTAAAAATCATGAAAAGAACCAAGATTAAAGCGCTATTAGCAACAACTGATTTCGGCAACGAAGTAACCGTAATGGGATGGGTAAAAACCTTCCGTAACAATCAGTTTATAGCCATTAACGATGGTTCTAGCATTCACAACATACAAGCCGTTGTTGATTTTAACAGCACCGAAGAAAGTCTATTAAAGCGCCTCACTACCGGAGCCTCTGTAGCGGTTACTGGCACCTTAGTAGAATCGTTAGGAAAAGGACAACGCGTAGAAATTAAAGTAAAAACCCTTGAGATTTTAGGCGATAGCGATGCAGAAAAATTCCCCCTACAACCTAAAAAACATAGTTTAGAGTTTTTACGAGAAATTGCCCATTTACGTTTCCGCACCAATACTTTTAATGCTGTATTTAAAGTGCGTCATGCTTTGGCTTTTGCGGTACACCAATTTTTCAACGAACGTGGCTTTGTGTATTTGCATACGCCAATCATCACTGCATCCGATGCCGAAGGGGCCGGCGAAATGTTCCGCGTAAGTACCATCGATTTTGATAACATTCCTCGTAACGACGATGGAACGGTAAATTATAAAGAAGACTTTTTTGGAAAAACTACTAACCTGACCGTTTCTGGACAGTTAGAAGGCGAATTGGCTGCCATGGCCTTCGGTGATATTTACACCTTTGGCCCTACGTTTAGAGCCGAAAATTCGAATACCACCCGCCACTTGGCCGAATTTTGGATGATTGAGCCCGAAATGGCTTTTTACGACCTAAACGGCAATATGGATTTGGCCGAAGAATTGTTAAAATACGTAATTGGCTATGCGCTAACTACCTGTGCCGATGAATTGGAATTCTTAAAAGGTCGTTTAGAAGAAGAAGAAAAGCTAAAGCCCCAACAAGAACGCTCCGAATTAGATTTATTGAGCAAGCTAAACTTCTGTTTAGAAAACAGTTTCGAACGCATCACCTATACCGAGGCCATTGAGATTTTAAAACAATCGAAACCAAATCAGAAAAAACAGTTCAAATACCTTATTGAAGAATGGGGTGCCGATTTGCAATCGGAGCACGAACGCTATTTGGTGGAGAAACACTTTAAAAAACCAGTAATCTTAACCGATTATCCAAAAGATATTAAAGCCTTTTATATGCGCCAAAATGATGACGGAAAAACCGTTAGAGCCATGGATATTTTATTCCCAGGTATTGGCGAAATTGTTGGTGGATCGCAACGAGAAGAACGATTAGAAAAATTAGAGCAACGCATGAGCGAAATGCACGTGCCTGCCGAAGAATTATCGTGGTATTTAGATACCCGCCGTTTTGGCTCGGCCCCTCATGCCGGCTTTGGCTTGGGCTTTGAGCGTTTGGTATTATTCGTTACCGGAATGACCAATATCCGCGACGTGATTCCGTTCCCAAGAACGCCGAAAAACGCTGAGTTTTAGAGCATGGCGAAGGGTATAAATCTAAAACCATTTCGCGAATTCTTACAATCACAACAAGTCGGAAGTATGCTGCTTGTGGCCGGGGTATTACTTTCTTTAGTGGTGGCAAATTCTCCATTAGCTACTTCCTTTAACCGTATTTTAACAAGCAATTGGGGCATCCACATATCGGGTTTACACCTGGTTTACGATACCACCACCTGGATTAACGATGGCTTTATGGCCATTTTTTTCTTATTGGTTGGATTAGAAATTAAACGAGAATTGGTAGAAGGCGAACTCTCTTCC
>CANGZX010000129.1 GCA_947458775.1 Sphingobacteriaceae bacterium
ATGGGCTTTGAGGGTGTGGAGGCAAAAGTGGCGAACTTGTCACTTATAGCAGCAGGTAACTATGTATGTATATGCATACATGTATATACATGTATGTGATACTATGGGCTTTGAGGTTAACTTATCGTAATCAAATTGCGGAACAACAACCGAGAAATTCTTTTCCTTCATGTAATTGAGCATTCGTGCAACAAATTGGCAATTCAAATCGCATTTCAAGGTCCAGGAAGCATTCGTATATCCGATGGCGATGGCAAAATTCGGAATTTCGCTAAACATTACGCCCTTATACGCATGAATTTTGCTGGTATCAACCAATTTATCGTCAACAAAAAGTTTCATGCCGCCTAATAGTTGAAGGCTCAAGCCTGTTGCCGTTACGACAATATCCGCAGGCAAAATTTCGCCTGAATCGAGTTCAATTCCGTCTGCATGAAATGTTTTTATCGTGTCGGTTACTATTTTTCCTTTTCCGCTTTTAATGGTTTCAAACAGATCATTGTCGGGCACCAAACAAAGTCGCTGATCCCAAGGATTGTATTTCGGGTCAAAATTCTTCTCTTCATATTTTTCGCCGAGTTGTTTTTTCACCCCGTTTTTCAGCAGGTTTTTGAGAAAAGCAGGAAACAATCGGGATGTTTGGTAAAGCGCAATTCCGAGCAAAATATTTTTCCAGCGGGCCATTTGATGGGCCCATTGAGCTGGCAAAACCTTTTTGAGGAAATTCGCGGTCGCATCTTCCTTTGGCAGATTCATGATATAGGTAGGCGAACGCTGAAGCATCGTTACGTGTTTTGCCTTTTTCGCAAGTTCGGGAAGCAGCGTTACGGCGGTAGCACCGCTGCCGATTATCACGATATTTTTGTCGGAATAATCGAGGCTTGTATCCCATTTTTGCGGATGCATTTTGATGCCTTGAAAGGCTTCGCTATTCGGAAATTTGGGTTCGTAACCGTGCTCGTAATTGTAATATCCGCAGCAGGTAAAGAGAAAATTACAGTCGATTGTTTCGCCGGTTGAAAGCTCGAGCGTCCATTTTTTATCGGCGGAATTCCAAGCTGAAGACGTAACCCTTTTTTCAAACTGAATGTGATCGCGAATCTTAAATTTATCGGCAGTTTCATTGATGTATTTCACAATCGAAGGTCCATCGGCAATTGCCTGCGGATTTTTCCAGGGATTGAAGCCAAAGCCAAACGTGTACATATCCGAATCTGAACGAATTCCCGGATATTTAAACAAATCCCAGGTACCGCCCACTGCTGAACGGCCTTCAATAATCGCAAAACTCACCTGCGGACACTTGTCTTTTAAATGATAGCCCGCACCGATTCCCGAAAGTCCTGCACCGATTATGACTACGTCGTATGATTTTTTAGTGCTCATTTTTGTAAAGTAAAGAATAAATAGGTATGACCAAACTTACTATTTTAACAACCTAGATTGGGCTCTTCCTTAGTATGGTGGTTTTTTCCTCTATACGGATATGGGCCTACTCTGTGCATGTATTTATCTCAAATTTAATAAATCATAGCTAATCTGTTTATGAATAAGCGTAAACTGCGTTACAAAAGATATTTTAGGGACGATCAATTCCCCTCCTGCTATGGAGGGGTGCCCAAAGGGCGGGGTGGTCAACTTCTCACCACCAATTCCCTAAATCTTTACGGACGCTTAGTCCACCATTCCGGATGGGTGTTGCAGGCTTACGGATGATTCTTACACGGCTGCGGACGAGTATTGCACGCTTACGGATGACTCTTGCACCTTTACGGACGAACGCCACACCATTACGGATGACTTTCGCACGGCTAAGGATGGTTGTTGCACGCTTAAGGACGGGTATTACACCGTTACGGATCACTCTTGCACCTTTCCGGACGGCTACCGCATGGGTACGGGTGCTTCTTGCATAGTTTGGGCATAAAAATAGCCGCCCTAGCTGGTAGGAGCGGCCGTAATGGGCAACATAAGGCACTTAGTTTCTGCCCGTGATAAACTGCAAGCCACTCAGTTGCTTATACTGCGGGCTTTGTAAACCATAAATGGATTTCACATAATTTTTAACCTGCCCCGCTACCGCTACCAAGCCGCTGCCGCTACCATACAGCAAGGCATTTCTACTGATACGGAAATTGCTCCAATCTGTATACGCATTTGCCACCAGCATATTAGCCGCTTGCAGTGCCGCTATATACGCTGTTAAACTACTTACTTGCAGTGCGGTTTCGTTAGGTTGGTAGGCACTAACCTTGCTTACCAAACTTACCAAGGCGCTAAAATTGGCCAATACGTTATCAAAGCTCAACTGCGAAACCGAAATGTATTGCTGCTCCTGCCCCGGTGTAGCACCCGCATCTGCTCCGGCATCTGGCGACCCTGCATCCGACAACTCTTCTTTAGCGGTTTTGCGCCTACCCTGTATTTTCCGATAAATAGTCATAGCCCCCTCTATACTCAAAGCCGGTGCCCCCGATGCTTTAAGTGCATACACCATTTTTTGCGACAAGGGGCGCAGCTCCGCAAAGGCCAACATGCGGGCATCTACGGCCTGGTCATAATCCAACTGCTTCGATTTGCAATCTTCTAGCGCCGTTAGTGCCGTGGCCGCCAGCGTTTGCAAATTGCTCAATTGTATAGCGGTTAGCGCCGGATTGTAGGTATTGCCATAGCCCTGGCAAAAGGATACTAAACTGTTAAAGTTGGCCACGTTTTTGGCATGACCGGTTTCGAATTGTGCTGCCATAATTTTTGTTTTTAAGTGAATACATAAAATGTTTCCTAAAAACTATTTTTTGGCGGGGTTTATTGTGGGAGGGGGAAGATTTTTTTATTGGAGATAGTAATAGAAGGCCGTTTATGCAGAAGTTAATAATTCAGTTAAGCCGTCTGCTAAGTTTCTGCATAGGGTCTTTAAACGCTGCCTCAAATTTAGGTATCACCTGTAGCATAAAGACAAACATTTTAGGCCAATCACTATTCAAAAAAACGGCTAGTTTACCTAAAAACTACATTATTAGATTGGCACCCTATATTAGGCTGAAAAAAACCGGTACTTCAAAGTTGAATTAACTAAAATCTGTTGAAGCAGATTAGGATAAAAACTCGGCTTTAAATGAACCGATATCTTTAGTTTTTCAAGCTGGATCGTAAAATTTTACTAGACTTGAAAAGGGCTATTTGGGGAGGCCTGTAAAAGGAATAGCTGCTTAAGCCCCGTAGAAATTGAGCACCTAACAGAAAATTGTGTGCAATCTATGGCTCATGCCTTTAATAAATCGCACGCAGCTAGTTATGCTACTGTTGCCTTTTGGTGCGCCTATTACAAAAACCCATTTTAGGGATGTTTTTGAGGGGGTGTTTAAGAAGTAGGCTAAACGAGTTTAAGAGCTTGGGGTTTGATGGTGAATTAGAACGAAAGTGTATTAATCCTAATTAAACTTTCCTCGGCTTCATAAATAATGACACTAAAAGTCCAATTCCGACGACTACGTCAACTAGGTTCCAAATTTCTCTACCTAGTGCTATCTTGAAAAATGGTTGAAATAGCAAAGCAAGTCCACTGTAAATTATAATTTCTGCTTGTCTGCCGTTTTGAGTTGCTTGATAACCAAGAATTGCAAAACCAATTAGTCCTGCAAATCTC
>CANGZX010000130.1 GCA_947458775.1 Sphingobacteriaceae bacterium
ACCACCATCTACTTCAATAAGTAGCTGAGGGTTAAGCGTACTAGCCATTGTTCTAATTTTTTGAACTTTTTGAACACTGTTCTCTATAAATTGTTGCCCGCCAAATCCGGGGTTTACCGACATGACCAAAACCAAATCTAAATCGGCTAAAATATCTTCTAAAACTGAAACGGGTGTATGCGGATTAATAGCCACTCCTGCTTTACAACCCAAGGCTTTAATAGCTTGTATGGTGCGATGCAAGTGGGTACACGCTTCATAGTGTACCGTAATTACCGCGGCTCCTGCTTGTTTAAATTCGGCCAAATACCTATCCGGATCTACAATCATTAAATGTACATCCAATGGTTTTTTTGCATGCTTGGCAATGGCTTTAAGTACCGGAAAACCGAAAGAAATATTGGGTACAAACACCCCGTCCATAACATCGATGTGGAGCCAATCGGCCTGGCTGCGGTTTAGCATCTCTACGTCACGTTGCAAATTGGCAAAATCGGCCGAAAGTACCGAGGGAGCGATGAGGTGTTTCATGCATCAAATATAAGGATTCTGCTATAAAAAAAGCCCCATCTTTTCAGATGAGGCTTTTAGTATTAATTTTAGAATTATGCTCCTTGTTCTTCCGGTTTTGGCGGACGAGGCAATAAAGCTTTACGAGACAATTTAAGTTTTCCTTGTTTGTCTACTTCTAACAATTTAACGGTTACCATATCACCCACATTAAAAATGCCGTCCATGGTTTCGTAACGTTGCCAATCAATTTCAGAAATGTGTAATAAACCATCTTTACCTGGCATAATTTCTACAAATGCGCCAAATGGCATAATGGTTTTTACTTTTCCTTCGTAGGTGGCACCCACTTCTGGTTTGGCAGCAATGGCATTAATACGGCCAACGGCAGCATCAATGGCAGCTTTATTATCTGCAAAAATTTCTACGATACCTTGGTTATCTACTTCTTCAATAGAGATGTTAGCACCAGTTTCGCGTTGCATTTCTTGAATGATTTTACCACCTGGGCCAATTACTGCACCAATAAATTCTTTATCAATTTTAAGAGTAACAATACGTGGTGCGTGTGGTTTGTAATCTTCACGAGGGGCTGCAATGGTTTTCTTCATCTCGTTTAAGATGTGTAAACGGGCCTCTTTAGCTTGTTCTAAGGCAGCAGATAATACTTCCCATTTCAAACCATTGATTTTTAAGTCCATTTGACAAGCCACAATACCTTTTTCGGTACCGGTTACTTTAAAGTCCATATCTCCCAAGTGATCCTCATCGCCTAAAATATCGCTCAAAATAGCATATTTACCTGTTTTTTCGTCGGTAATTAAACCCATGGCAATGCCAGAAACTGGTGCTTTAATAGGAATACCGGCATCCATAAGAGCTAGAGTTCCAGCACATACGGTTGCCATAGACGACGATCCGTTTGATTCTAAAATATCAGAAACAATACGGATGGTATATGGATTTTCTTCGGGTAGCACTTGTCTTAAGGAGCGCATAGCCAAATTACCGTGGCCAATTTCGCGACGTCCTGCACCTCTATTTGGGCGAACTTCACCAGTTGAGAAACCAGGGAAATTATAGTGTAATAAGAATTTGTTGTATCCGTTTATGAATGCTCCATCAATCATTTGTTCGTCAGATTTAGACCCTAAGGTTACTGAGGTTAATGATTGGGTTTCGCCACGGGTAAACACCGCCGAACCGTGAGCAGCTGGTAAATAACTTACTTCACTCCAAATTGGGCGTACAGTACGTGAATCACGACCATCTAATCGCATGCCTTCGTCTAATACTAAATTACGTACGGCATCGTATTGTACATCATGGAAGTATTTTTTAGCCAAGAACTTGGTTACATCGTCTAAACCTTCTCCTAAAGAAGCAATAAATGCTTTTTCAATCTCCGAAAATTTCTCTGAACGTTCGTTTTTAGCAGAAGCTGATTTAGCTATGGCATATACTTTATCGTAAGTATCGGCAAAAGCACGTTCGCGTAATTCGGGGTTGCTATTTTCGTGGCAATATTCACGCTTGGTAGTTTTACCTACCATTTCGGCTAATTCACGTTGTGCTTGCACCTGAATTTTAATGGCTTTGTGGGCAAATTCAATGGCTTCTACCATTTCGGCTTCAGAAATTTCTTTACACTCACCTTCTACCATGCCAATATCGTTATATGAACCGGCTACAATAAATTCTAAGGTTGCACGCTCTAAATCGCTCATTAATGGGTTAATAACTAATTTACCATCAATTTTAGCTACACGTACTTCAGAAATAGGTCCGTTAAACGGAATATCTGAAACAGCCAAGGCTGCTGATGCGGCTAAACCAGCCAAAGCATCGGGCATAATATCTTTATCGGCAGAGATCAAAGAGATCATTACTTGCGTATCTGCGTGATAATCTTCTGGGAACATGGGGCGCAATGCACGGTCTACCAAACGAGAAATTAATACCTCGTAATCTGATAAACGGGCCTCACGGCGTAAAAAACCACCTGGGATGCGACCCGTAGCGGCATATTTTTCTTGATAATCTACAGAAAGTGGTAAGAAATCTACCCCTTCTTTTGCAGTTTGCGACGAAACTACCGTTGCTAAAAGCATGGTATCGCCCATTTTTACGACTACCGAACCATCGGCTTGTTTGGCTAATTTGCCAGTTTCAATTTCGATCATGCGGCCGTCGCCAATGTCGAATGTTTTTTTAATTGGATTCATGTTGTTTTAATTGTGCTATACTTTTCCTCTTTTGAGCATAGCGATATGTAGTTTTTGTTTGTTACAAATCAAAAAAAGCCACCCCCTAATGAGATGGCTTTTCGCTTAGGGTTAAGAATTACTTAATAATATCTCTTAACTCCAATGCTTTAATAATGGCACGATACCTATTGATATCTTTTTTGTATAAATAAGCCAAAATTGCTCTACGCTTACCTACCAATTTTTGTAGGGATAATTGAGTAGAAAAATCTTTTTTGTTGGTTTTTAAATGACCGGTTAAGTGCGCAATACGTGCAGTAAATAAAGCTACTTGACCTTCAGCTGTACCTGTATCGGCGGCACTTTTACCGTGTTTAGCTAAAATATTTGCTTTGAAATCGTTACTTAAATACATTCTTGAATAATATTAAAGCGTTAAAAATTTAATTAGTTGCCGCAAAGGTAGGGTTTAGCTTTGGTTTATACAAGCAATTTTAGCTTAAATCTGGTTGATATAAAATATTTAGCATCTTTGCTAGATGAGTGAACAGCCTACATACAGCAGCTTTACGAGCGAATTTAAAGTACGCCCCGACGATATTGACATGTTTAACCACGTGCACAATAGCACCTATTTCGATTATGTGTTAGCTGCCCGCTACGATCAAATGGAACGCTTTTACGGCATGTCAATGGAGGAATTTATGTCAAATGGCTATGGTTGGGTAGTACGTACCGCTTTTGTAGACTACAAGCGCCCACTGGGCCTTGGCGACGAATTCGCTGTAAAAACGGGTATAGAAACGATTAACAACAAAGGTTGTAAAGTGAAATTTGAGATTGTAAACAAAAAAACGAACAAAATAAGCTGCGATGGCTGGTTCGATTATGTGATGATTGATCTCAAAACGGGTGCGGGC
>CANGZX010000131.1 GCA_947458775.1 Sphingobacteriaceae bacterium
AACAACCTTTTGACTAGCAGCTCCAAATTTGGCATCCGCTAGCATGGCAGTCAATTCGGTTTTGGCATCGGCCAAGCTTTCGCAAATTAACACGCCTTTGCCTGCGGCTAAACCATCGGCTTTTAATACTATGGGTAGGTTTTGTGTTTTTAAATATGCCAAACCATCGGCTAAACTTTCTTTGGTAAAGGTGGCGTATGAGGCCGTAGGTATATGGTGGCGCTGCATAAAGGCCTTCGAAAAATCTTTGCTACCCTCTAATTGCGCACCTTCTTGTTGTGGTCCAATTACCGCAATACGTTTCAGTTGGGCATCGGCTAAAAAATAATCGTGAATACCTTTAACCAAAGGTTCTTCGGGACCGACCACCACCAACTCAATAGCATGGCTTAGGGCAAAGGCTTTTACAGCATGGAAATCTGTAGGGTCGAGGGCAACGTTTTCCCCGTAGCGTTCGGTACCACCATTTCCGGGTCCAATAAATAGCCTAGAACAATGTACACTTTGCGCCATTTTCCAGGCAAATGCATTTTCGCGGCCCCCCGAGCCAAGCAACAGAATATTCATGTTTGCAAAGGTATTACAAAAGAGCAAGTTTATATTAATCAAAATCAGTAATTTTACTCCCTCCACTGTCAGCATGGCTTATTTTTAAGCTTGGCAGTATTGTTGTAAAGCAGAGAAGATATTGATATAAAAAAATATGTTAGGACTACTCAGTAAACTATTCGGAAGCAAATCCGATCGAGATATTAAGCAAATTCAGCCCCTAGTTGAGCAAATAAAAGCAGTTTACCCACAACTAGCTGCATTGAGCAACGATGAGCTGCGTGCAAAAACACAAAATTTTAAGCAAACCATCGCCAGCTTTTTGGCCGATATTGATGCTCAACTGCTAGAAGTTAAAACCCAAGCAGAAGCACTGGATCTGAGTATTACTCAAAAAACAGCTATTTACGAAAGTTTAGATCGCTTACAAAAAGAGCGTGATGAGCAATTAGAAGTTGTTTTGTTACAAATTTTACCCGAGGCTTTTGCGGTGGTAAAAGAAACCGCCCGCCGCTTTACCGAGAACAAAAGCATAGAAGTTACAGCTAGCGAATTCGATCGTAATTTGGCTGCACGTAAACCAAACGTTCAAATTAAAGGCGATAAAGCCATTCACCAAAATACTTGGCTTGCCGCTGGTACCGAAGTTACCTGGAACATGGTGCATTACGATGTACAGTTAATTGGCGGTATTGTTTTGCATCAAGGAAAAATATCGGAAATGGCTACCGGTGAGGGTAAAACCTTGGTAGGTACTTTGCCGGCCTATTTAAATGCCTTAGCTGGACAAGGGGTACATATTGTTACTGTAAATGATTATTTGGCTCGTCGTGACTCGGAGTGGAATGGTCCCTTATTTGAGTTCCATGGCTTACGTGTTGATTGTATTGATAAGCATCAGCCCAATTCAGAAGAACGCCGCCAAGCCTATTTAGCCGATATTACTTTTGGAACCAACAACGAATTTGGTTTTGATTACCTACGTGACAACATGGCACTAAGCCCTGAAGGCTTGGTGCAACGTAAATTGCACTTTGCCATGGTAGATGAGGTGGATTCGGTATTGATTGACGATGCTCGTACCCCGTTAATTATTTCGGGACCTATTCCCAAAGGCGACGAACACGAGTTTCATGAACTTAAACCACGTATAGAACGTTTGGTAACGGCGCAAAAAAATTACATCAACACCGCCTTAAACGAAGCAAAAAAAGCAATTACCGATGGAAAACCGGGCCCCGAAGAGGGTGGGTTGGCCTTATTCCGTTCATACCGTGGCTTACCTAAAAACAAAGCCCTAATTAAATTTTTAAGTGAGCCGGGTATGAAACAAGTGCTCACCAAAACAGAAAACTACTACATGCAAGATCAAGGCAAAGAAATGCCAAAGGCCGATGCAGAGTTGTTTTTTGTAATTGATGAAAAAAATAATCAGGTAGAATTAACCGAAAAGGGCATTGAATTAATCACCAGTTCTGGCGAAGATGCTACGTTCTTTGTGATGCCAGATGTGGGTACCGAGATTGCCGAATTGGAAAAATCAAATCTGAGCAACGAAGAAAAAATTGCTCAAAAAGATGCCTTAATGCGTGATTTCTCTATCAAATCGGAACGAATTCATGCTGTAAATCAGCTTTTAAAAGCCTTTACCTTATTCGAAAAAGATGTAGAGTACATCATAGACGAAGGCAAAGTAAAAATTGTAGATGAGCAAACTGGCCGTATTATGGAAGGCCGTAGATATTCTGATGGCTTGCATCAAGCTATTGAGGCCAAAGAGAATGTGAAGGTAGAAGATGCTACCCAAACCTATGCCACAGTTACCTTGCAAAACTATTTCCGTATGTACCACAAATTGTGTGGTATGACGGGTACTGCCACCACCGAAGCCGGGGAGTTATGGCAAATTTACAAGTTGGACGTGGTTGAAATTCCAACCAACGTAAACACCAAGCGTAAAGATTTAGAAGATTTGGTGTACCGCACCACTCGAGAAAAATACAACGCCGTTGCCGATGAAATTGTGAAATTAACCGAGGCCGGACGTCCGGTATTGGTAGGTACTACTTCGGTAGAAATTTCGGAATTATTGAGCCGAATGCTTAAATTAAGAGGCATTCGTCACAACGTATTAAATGCCAAATTACACCAAAAAGAGGCCGATATTGTTGCCGAAGCAGGTACATCGAGCACCGTAACCATTGCCACCAACATGGCTGGTCGTGGTACCGATATTAAATTGGGTGCTGGTGTTAAAGAAGCTGGAGGTTTAGCCATTGTAGGTACCGAACGTCACGAATCCCGTCGTGTCGATCGCCAGCTACGTGGTCGTGCCGGTCGCCAGGGTGATCCGGGTTCATCGCAATTCTTTGTTTCTTTAGAAGATAACCTCATGCGTTTGTTTGGTTCTGAACGCATTTCCAACATCATGGTGCGTATGGGTATCGAAGAGGGTGAAGTAATTCAGCATTCGATGATTACCAAATCTATTGAACGAGCCCAGCGCAAAGTAGAAGAGAACAACTTTGGTATTCGTAAACGTTTGTTAGAGTACGATGATGTAATGAATGCACAACGTACCGTGGTATACGCCAAGCGTAAAAATGCCCTTTTCGGACAACGATTAGATGTTGATTTAAATAATACCATTTTCGATGTGGTAGAAGATATCGTAGCCGAGTATAAAGACACCGATAATTTTGAGGGATTTGAATTAGAAATGATTCGTATTTTCTCTGTAGATCCGGAACTGAATGCGAAAGAATTTGCATCTACCAGTATGGATGCCTTAACCGATAAGGTATTTGCTCGGGTAAGTGCCTTTTATCAACGAAAAAAAGACAGTATTGCTCAGCAAACGTTACCGGTATTAAAAGATGTATTAAAAGAACGTGGTGCACAAATTGAAAACATTGTGGTGCCCTTTACCGATGGTATTCGTGGCTTACAAGTGACTACCGATTTGAGAAAAGACGTAGAAACCCCTAGTCAACGTACTACAATGGTGAAAAAAATGGTTGAATTCATTGTGGATGATGCCAGACTCTCCGGTATACCCGAGGATATCAAGAAAAAGGTAGT
>CANGZX010000132.1 GCA_947458775.1 Sphingobacteriaceae bacterium
CCACAAACTTGGTGGTGGCAATACTTGCCGTTGCGCATATCGAGCCTGCCGAATAATGCCCCATCATACTGCTGAGCATGAGCATGTTCTCGATAACATCGAGTGCTGCTGCAACGTAGGCCACTGCAATTAGTTTGGTGCCTAGCTGCTGTAACCAGCTAAGCCGATGTTTAGAAATGGTAATTTTTAGCGATTGAATAAAGAAAAACGTATAGGCCGGAATAAATAGAAAATCTAGCCCAATATTCAGCATCACGTCCTGCTGGTTCCATACTGCTAAAATGTGTTGAACTTGAGTTATGCTGCTTGCTAACTCAAGCGACACAATACCCAGTGGTGTAAAATCGGTTTTAAAACCAGCACCCTGCGTTTGCATAATCAGTGCTGTAACTAAGGCGCCTAGCAAGCTGAGTATCCATCTTGTTTTTGTGCTCATACGTGTATTTTATTCTTCTAATATATCAATTTGAGATTAAATTGGACTGATGCATTTATGCTGTGTTTTTTTATTAAATACCGTACTTTTGCAGCATGAGTACCGTACACGTAGGCTTGGTGCAAATGACTTGCACCGCCAGCAAAGAAGAAAACTTACGTAAAGCCATCGAAAAAACACGGGAGGCCGCCGCTAAAGGCGCCCAAATAGTGTGTTTACAAGAATTATTTACCTCTTTGTATTTCTGCGATGAAGAAAATTACGACAATTTTTCCTTGGCCGAAACCATTCCTGGTCCATCTACCGATAGTTTAGGTGCCTTAGCCAAAGAATTGGGTGTAGTAATTATCGCTTCTCTATTTGAGAAACGTGCGCAAGGCTTGTACCACAATACAACCGCTGTATTAGATGCCGATGGTACCTATTTGGGTAAATACCGAAAAATGCATATTCCCGATGATCCGGCCTATTACGAGAAATTTTATTTCACTCCCGGAGATTTGGGCTATAAAATATTTAAAACCAAATTTGCTACCCTTGGTGTGCTTATTTGTTGGGACCAATGGTACCCCGAAGCGGCTCGTATTACGGCTTTAATGGGTGCCGAAATTTTGTTTTATCCTACAGCCATTGGATGGGCTACTTCGCAGGATGAAGCTACCAATACCGAGCAATACAATGCGTGGCAAACCATACAACGTAGCCACTCGGTGGCCAATGGTGTACACGTGGTGAGCGTAAATAGGGTAGGTTTTGAACAAAATGGTACTATGAAATTTTGGGGAGGTTCTTTCGTGAGCAATCCTTTTGGGAGCATCTTATATCAAGGCTCACACGATCAAGAAGAAGTACATGTACAAGCTTTGGACTTGAAGAAAACCGATGAGTACCGTACGCATTGGCCATTTTTGAGAGATCGCCGTATTGATTCCTATTTACCCATTACCCAACGTTTTATCGACGAAGATTAATGAGTTTTGCTGCTACCCCTAAATCCTTAGGCTATCGTTTTCCGGCCGAGTTTGAACAACACGAAGCTACTTGGCTAAGTTGGCCACACAAAGAAGCTAGCTGGCCCGGTAAACTCGATGCTGTTTATTCCTATTATGCTCAGTTCGTAAAGGCGCTTGCCGAAAGTGAAAAAGTGCGCATCAATGTTACTGATGAAACGATGAAGAATTTCGCTCTGGGGCATCTGAGCGCTGCTGGTGTAAACCTAGCACAAGTAGCATTCTTTTTTCATCCTACTAACGATGCTTGGTGCCGCGATCATGGTCCGGCATTTTTAGTTAATCCTAAAGCCGAACAGAAAAAGGTGATTGTAGATTGGGGCTATAATGCTTGGGGCGGCAAATACCCTCCCTTCGATTTAGACGATGTAATCCCCACACTTATCGGAAAAGAATTTAATATTCCCGTTTTTCATCCGGGCATTGTGATGGAAGGTGGCTCGGTTGAATTTAACGGAGCCGGAACGCTTTTAACTTCTACTGCTTGTTTACTCAATCCAAACCGCAATCCGCACCTTAACCAAGAACAAATTGAGGAATACCTCCGAAATTATTATGGAGTAGACCAAATTTTATGGGTAGATGAGGGCATAGTTGGCGACGATACTGACGGCCACATTGACGATACCGTTCGTTTTGTGAATGAAAATACGGTGCTTACGGTGGTAGAAGAAAATCCGGCCGACGAAAACTACGAGTTACTTCAGCATAATTTAAACCAATTAAAGGCCATGCGTTTGCCAACTGGCCAAGCTTTAAATATTATCGAGTTGCCCATGCCCGATGCAGTTGTTTACGACGATCAGCGTTTACCAGCTTCCTATGCCAATTTTTACATTGCCAATACCTCGGTAATTGTGCCTACGTTCCGTTGTGCCAAAGACGAAAAAGCCTTGCAAATTATTCAATCGTGTTTCCCTACCAGAAAAGTAATTGGTATAGATTCTACCGAAATTATTTGGGGCTTGGGTAGTTTTCATTGCCTCAGCCAGCAAGAGCCCGCCATTTAATCTTTTTTCACATCCCAAAGAGAGCGTGCTCGTAAAAACGCATGATCTACTTTCGACTGAAAATCTAACTGAATAATTTTTTTCTCTCCGGGTATGAGGTCGAAATAATTATCACTGGGCAAAGCCCCCGGAAGCGTGATGCACACATCTTTAGCTAAATATGAACACCTAATCTCCACGCTATGCTCACTCAGTTTTCTGAGTTTAAGTTTTGGGTTTTGTAAGTTAAGCTCCTTCGGTTTTGCCAAATACTGAATTTGGTTTGCTACTTCCTGCTCTCCTTGTAGTAAACGATAGCGAATGAGTGTGTTGCTCGAATCTAGCCCTTTGATGTTAGAAAGGGTTAGATTAGGCATTGTTAACGTGCCATTGGCTTCTAGGTAAACAGTTTGTGTAGAACGCTGTAGCATCTTGCCACTAAAATCAAGCACCTCCATTTCTAGCCTTCCGCTAATAGGTTTTAAGAGATCTGAAACTAGGGTTGTTTTAAAGCCTTCTAATTCTTGTTTAACAGAAATAAGTACAGGTTTAAAGGCTTTTTTTACAGCGTAGTGAAGTGCTTTTGGAGCTCCGTAATAATCTATAGCGCTCCACGAACTTACCGGCCAGCAATCGTTTAATTGCCAATACAAGCTTCCCATGCAATAGGGTTTAGCCGCCCGTTGCGCCTCAATGGCTAGCTTCATACCTTTGGCCTGCAGCAGTTGCGATACATAGGCAAAGTCGTTTAGATTTTTCGGAACCTCATAATCCCGCTCCATATAGCTTTTAATAGTTTCGTAACCTGTAGGATGTTTTTGGTGTATTTTTAAGCTTGGCGAAAAAAGCGTTTGTTCATTCTCCGGAATAAATTTTTGTATGGATGAAAGCTCGGGCATGCTCTGAAACCCAAACTCAGATACAAAACGGCCTATTTTTTCTTGGTATTTTTCGAAAGGTTCCATGCCCCACCAAACACCCCAATAATGTAAATCGCCGCTTGTTAAACTTTCTTTTCTACCCCAACCGTTTGTAGGTGATGAAGGGTGATAGGGTCTAGAGCCATCAAATTCTCCAAGTATTTTAGGAATAGCTTCCTTAAAAAGTTTGGTATAATCCTGATAAATTTTTGCCGAATCGCTAGCGGAATAGGCAAATTGTTTCTGCCAGCCCCA
>CANGZX010000133.1 GCA_947458775.1 Sphingobacteriaceae bacterium
ATTACTATTGCAGTGGTACAAGGTGGTTTAATTCGCATCATTATTCCCAAATTAGGGCAGGAGCGTAGTTTGTATATCGGCTTGGCCTTATACAGCTTTGGCTATATCTTATTTGCCTTTGCCAGCGAAAGTTGGATGATGTTTGCCTTTATGATTCCCTACTCTTTGGGAGGTATTGCCGGCCCGGCCTTGCAGGGTATCATGTCTAATCAGGTGCCGCCCAATGAGCAAGGCGAATTGCAGGGAACTTTAACCGGATTGATGAGTTTAACGGCCATTTTCGGGCCATTGCTCATGACCCATCTTTTTTCCGCCTTTACCGGCAAGCAAGCCTATATCGAATTTCCGGGTGCACCTTTTTTAGTTGGGGCTGTACTACTTTCGGCAAGCAGTATTTGGGCCTATAGAAGTTTGCACGGCCCTAAGGCTTAAATTTCTGCTTTCCGCTCAATAAATCAAAAAACAAAATAAAATCGCTGGCCAGGCTGTATATGGGGTGTTTAAACGTAGCAGGTTTATTCTTTTCAAAGAAAAAATGCCCTACCCAAGCAAAGCCGTAACCCACAAAAGGAACTGCAATAAGCAATTGCACGTTGTGAAATAACAAAGCAGCAGCAGCTAAAGCCAACACCAATCCGGTGCCTATAAAATGCAATACCCTGCTGGTGCCATTACTGTGTTCGGTAAGGTAAAAAGGGTAAAAATCTTTTAAGGAGGTAAATTTTTTCTGTTCCATAGTACGAATATAAAAATTTAAAGCAATCCCGAGGTCTGTAAAAATCCGGGTAATGTTTCGCTAGGTAGCAGTAAATGGGTGTGTAAACCTAATTCGGCTGCTGTTTTAAGGTGTTGCGGACTATCGTCAATAAATAAGGTTTCGTTTACATCTAGCGCATGTTGCTTCAATACAAATTCAAAAATATTGCGATTGGGTTTGCGCATGCCCATCAGGTGTGAGTAATAATCTTTCTCAAAAAAGATGCTGTTCGAATCGATATTAAATTCTCGTTTCAAATAATCTACAATCCAGTTATAATGAATTTCGTTGTTATTGCTCAATAAAAAAGTGCGGTAGTTGTTTTTGGCTACTAGTAAGGTTTCGTGGTTTCCGGGCGGCACACCAATTAATAAACTATTCCAAGCCGTGTCAATATCCGTATCTGTTAAACTCGGGTGTTGGGCAATATCACGTATTGCCTTCCTAAACTCGGCCGAAGAAATGGCGCCAATTTCAAATTGATTGAAAATAGGATGGTGGCCACT
Source organism: Sphingobacteriaceae bacterium (assembly GCA_947458775.1). Lineage (GTDB taxonomy): Bacteria > Bacteroidota > Bacteroidia > Sphingobacteriales > Sphingobacteriaceae > JAIPAN01. The sequence goes on from CANGZX010000133.1 coordinate 1,264, forward strand.
GTGCGAAAAGAAAGTTTCAATATTCTCAATTCCTAGATTCTCAAAAGCAGTTTGTGCCCGCTGAAAATCGATGTGAAAGATCACATTTCCGTAATCGAAGATGATATTTTTGATGTTTTGCACGAATAGAATTTTAGAATCTGCCTGCAAATATGTAAAATTGTACTGTTAAAATTCAATTTTAACTGCGCCTATAGCTCAGTTGGTTAGAGTAGAAGACTCATAATCTTTTGGTCCCTGGTTCGAGCCCAGGTGGGCGCACTACAAAAACCTTCCCTTTTTGGGAGGGTTTTTGTATTCACATGAAATCGTAGTGGGTATTTTGCTGAATAACCGATACAGAGTTCCCTGCCCACAAAAAAACTGGTAATTTTACAATTCTCGGGGTAAACGGGCTACCGGGATATTCATCACTTCACTGTATTTGACCACTATTATATGGGCAATCTGTTAGCCTTTTTATTTGAAAAAAGATGACATTTTTAGTATCTTTATATCTATCACAAGAATAGTAAAGATATCCAAGCCAAAAAATTACGATACTACATGAAGTCAAAAGTTTATGGATTCGGTATCATTTCCACAATTATATTCTTTTGTCTGTCTAATGCCAAAGCTCAGCTCAATCCATTGGCAAGTCAATATTACAACAACCTATATCAAGCCAATGCGGCAATGGCTGGTTATCTGCCCGGTCTCCGCTTGAATATTGCTAATCGAAGTCAGCTAAGTTCTTTGTCCGGAAAGCCGCTAAATACAAGTTTTACATTAGATTATGGGATCAATAAGGTTGGTATTGGACTAAATTTTTATAATGATCAGGCTGGACTTCTCAATAGATCAAAATTGATTGCTACTTATGCTTATCATATTCCCTTGAGTTATGAAGATAGTAAGCTTCATTTTGGCTTTTCAGTTGGATTTCAGAAAGAAAATTTAAACAATAATGCTATACAGGGATCGCCCACAGATCCAATTCCTTCTCAATATAATGACAGGGGATTAATTATTAATGGAGATTTTGGACTAGCTTTTACCAGTAAAAGGGTGTTTATAGAGGCATCCTTAATTAATATAAATAAGCAAACCATGATTGAAAACCAGCCCGCTGCTGACTATGGTACTTTTTATACCTCTATTAGTTATTTAAAAGAAGTGGGCGATTGGTTAGTGAAACCCAAATTGGTTTATCGGGGTGTGCGGAATTATAAAGACCTCTTTGATGTTGCGGTTCATCTAAAGCCTCAAAATCAATCACTGGCTTTTCTTGGGATGTATCACAGTTATAAGAGCTACTCATTTGGTCTTAGCTATCAGCCAAATCGAACGTGGCAATTGTTAGGACTTTATAATACTTCAACTACAGCCATTAGGAATTATGCGAATGGTACTTTTGAAATTGGGCTTCAGTTCGACTTTAGTAAATCAGATGATTATTAATTTCTTTTTGAGAACTAAATCACATGTTCAGTTTAGGTTTTAATTACTTAAACTTGTGTATGGTTTTTAGGTTAACGTTACCTTACCATCGCTAAACTATTTTTCTGAAATGCATAAAATTAGAGGTGTTTTATTTTTAATTGTTTTTTTGAATTTAAATCCTATGCAGGCCCAACAGATCTCTCCATATGCCTTGAATAGTGCCGGAGGAACAAATACGGTTGCTGGTATAACCTACGATTGGAGTTTGGCAGAAATGACTTTAATTGATACTTGGCTTACGCCAGGGTTAATTTTAACGAACGGTTTGTTGCAACCCTTCAGAATTTTACCCATAGATGATTTTACTATCTATCCCAATAACATCATTACCGTAAATGGTGATGGGGAAAACGATTCTTGGTTTATTGGTAATCTAGTTGATTATCCGGATAATGAGGTTACCATTTATGATCGTGTGGGTAGAGTGGTATATCGAGCAAAACCCTATTTAAATGATTGGGAGCCAGCACTGGGAGACCTCACCTATATGAATGATACGTACTATTACGTAATCAAACTCACTAAAAACAATAAATCTATTGTAAAAAAAGGGTTTATTACTATTGTTAAATGATGTTAAGGAGAATTCAACATGTTTAAGTATAAAAATATATTTCGTTTTTCATTTTTAGTAATTGCTTTTGTGTTTATTGCTGCTGTGGCTTTAGCTCAAAATGAGCGTTTAAATTACCAAGGTGTAGCTCGTAAACCCGATGGGACACCGATGGTAAACCAGAATATCACCGTCAAATTGTCTATTACCGGCGGCTCCACCTCATTTACTGAAACACATTCGGAAATAACCAATGCTTTTGGTTTATTTACCATTGTTGTCGGAAGTAAAAACACA
>CANGZX010000134.1 GCA_947458775.1 Sphingobacteriaceae bacterium
CAGACGATTTAAAAGAAGGCTTAGATGAATCAGCGACACTTGTACCAGAGCAGTTATTCCTTACAAAAGGCTATGGTTTAAAGATTGTAGGTGCAGAAAAAGTAGACGGTAAAGATGCGATTGATGTAGAAGTGACTACACCTTCTAAGAAAGTTTCACACCGTTTTTATGATGCTAAAACTTTCTTATTATTAAAGACTTCAAAATCAGAAGAAGTACCAGGAAGAGGTACTATGACGCAACAACAATTTTATAGTGGCTATAAAACAGTGAATGGCGTACAAATCTCTTCAGAGCAACTAATGGATTTAGGTCAAATGAAAATCAATATTAAGTATACAGATATTAAGGTGAACCAAGGATTAAAAACTAGTGATTTGAAATAAGAAACACTTCATAACTAGTTTAATTTTTGATTACAACTGAGTCTATATAAAACTTAGTATAAATAAAAAAACCTTCCCAATCTGGGAAGGTTTTTTTGTAAAGTATCATTTCATTTAGTCTATATGACTTTATATTTTGAGTTCAATCTTTTTAATCTCTTAGAATCTGATACCGTATCCAATATTAAATAAAACTGCTCTGCTTTTTTCTTGAGCGATAGGACTTGGTTTATCAATTAATCGGTAAGGAACCACGGCATCTTGATTGGTTGCACTAGAAATAGTAAAGTCTAAAAAGTATTTATTGGTTCTATAACCAATACCGCCTGATACAATGAAACGAGATGGTGTTACTAATGTTGTACCATTATCGTCTGCAAATTCATTTTTATAAGGACTGCCATAATATGCAGTACCTGCTCTAGCCATCCAGTTGCTCGTTAATTTAATTTCAGAACCAATTTTAATATTTAAATTGTTCTTGTATGTTGCTTTCATGGTGCTGTTTAAGTCATCATAGTAGTCTGCACTTTCCTGGTCAAAATCATTGGCATAAAAACGTGTTCCAGCATAGTTGACCCACTCAATATCCGCACTAATAAACCCTAATGGTTGTGTTGGTTTTCCTGGGCTAGCAAAAAAGTAACTACCACTAAATGTAGCTTTGGTTGGTGTCATCACAGTGTACTCTCTTACACCAGCATTACCATTGTTTAATTCAGCAGAACTTGCAGAAACAGAACCAGCATAAGACTCAGTATTGGTTGTCATGTCTGAAGATAGTTTATCTCTAAAGCTGATCAATTGTGGCGTGTGCAAAGCAAATCCAAGTCGTAAAAAGGATTCTGGTTTGTAAATGATACCAAATTTGGCACCAATACCCCAACCTTTAGAACTAAAATCTTCATTAAAAACAAAACCGTCAAATTGGTTTGTTTTATTGGTTGATGAAAGATCTGTTTCAGACACCGTAAGTGAGCGATTAAAATTGACAATAGGCAATACGATACTCGCACCTAGGTATAATTTGTCTTGTACATTTCCACCCCAGCCAAATACCAGTTCATTCGAGCTTCCGCTGGTATAGGAATCAAATGTTTGATTTACACCACTTGAAATTGGCACCAAACTTTGATAACCATCCACTGCGCCATTTTTACCAGCAATGGTGTCAATTAAATAAGTTCTAAATGCCAATGAGCTTCCAAAAATATAATTGTTTTCGGCAGCACCCATTCCTGCATTGTCGTAGTATAATTCCTCTAAGAATTTTTCTGAGTAGCTGCTAAAATTATTAACCCCTTTAAATCTTTGTCTACTATTAAAGTCTGCTATTTGTGTAAAGCTTACTGAAAACGCAGTACTAGAATAGCCTCTATTCTTTTTGCCATCTGCAAGCACAATGCCTATATTACCAAGTGATGACATATTGTTAGATGTGCTTGAAAAAGTCCCTCTATATTTATAATCCGTTTCGGTATTTAAATATTTACTTGTGACAAGCAATTCACCTGATTTGTAAAAACCTAAACCAGCTGGATTGATATGTGCAGCAGATAAATCGCCCCCTAAAGAACCCATTGCGCCGCCTAATGCATTGCTACGTGGTGTTCCATTGGGTGCAAACCAAGATAATCTTAATCCATCTTCTGGACTTTGTGCTTGTAAACTTGCACTTACGAATACTAAAATTCCTATTACTATTTTTTTCATATTGCTTGCTATTGTGCTGTTAAAATACGCCAAATAAAAAATCCGCTATAAACGATTCATTCGAATTAGTTACCGCCTCTTGGTGGTCTTGAGCTAGGTGCAGAGCCGCTACTATTGAATCCACCACTTCTTCCACCTGCATTGTTATTTAAGGATGGTGCTGAATTGGTATTGGTCGTTGAATTACTAGATTTATTTTGGTTGTTATTGCTAAAACCGCCATTGTTAAAATAACGTGCAGGTCGATCAAAGCTGTTTGCTTGATTGGCGTTTGCGTTATTGGTTGTTACACGTCTTAATAAATTACCAAATCCACTGTTTAAATTTGGATTACCAGTATAGCGTGTTGAACCATTGGTGGTATTCGAAAAATTATTAGCGTTATTGTAATTTCTATTTGTTCTATATGCAGCTAAAGCAGGTGCGCTTGTTTGCAATGCCCTTGGAGTGTAATTATTTCTTTGCATTGGGAAATTGCCTACACCACCACCATAGTAAATAGGTCTGTAAGGATTCCAATAACCTGCGAAGTAAGGATTCCATCCACCCCAACCACCGAAGCCTCCGCCCCAGCCGCCCCAACCGCCGAAGCCTCCGCCCCAGCCGCCCCAACCGCCGAAGCCTCCGCCCCAGCCACCGAATCCACCGCCCCAACCACCGAATCCGCCACCCCAGAATGGATCCCAGAAAGGGTCAAAGCCCCATCCGCCGCCCCATCCACCAAGTCCTCCGGCCCATCCACCATAACCACCCCAGCCACCGATTCCGCCCCAAAAAGGATCGAAACCCCAACCACCAAAACCGCCCCATCCACCGAATCTACCGCCCCAACCCATACCAAATCCCATATTGAATCTTGGGTTATTCCAATAGCCAAAATCGTCGATACTTGACCATCGGTTTCTGTTCGCCACTTTTAATCTTAAAAAGCGGTCGTCCTGGTAGTTTTGATAATCCTGGTATTCGGCTTCTTCTAAAGCTTCCGCATTGGCTGAATTATTTCTAGCAGTTGTTTTTGTACTTGTTTCTGCCTCTTTAGAAGGCGTAAAATATAGGTCGTCTGTGGCCGCAGTTGTAGTTTGTTGTAAGCTGGTACAGCTAGTTAAGAAAAAACTACAAGCCATTAATAGAACGATGGCGTTGAACCCAATGAGGGATAGGTTGCGTTGCTTTTTCATGTTGTTCATTTTTTGGTTTTAATATGCCCCTTAATTAGCATACATTTGACATCCTAAAGGTAACAAAGTTTAAAACATAGAACGTTAATAGTAGCGGTTTTGTTACAATAATAAATGTTAAGAATTTTTAGAAAATGGCAAAGGAACTAACGACAAGAGCACAGGACTATTCACAGTGGTATAATGACCTCGTTTTAAAAGGGTCGCTAGCAGATTATAGTGCAGTAAGAGGCTGTATGGTGATTAAACCATATGGTTATGCTTTATGGGAAAATATGCAAGCAACATTAGACAAAATGTTCAAGGATACAGGGCA
>CANGZX010000135.1 GCA_947458775.1 Sphingobacteriaceae bacterium
ACCAGCGAAGCTAAATCGAGCGTAACTACTCGTTTGTTAAACAACACACGAGAAACTTTACGTTGAATGATGCGCAAAGCCAAACCCTCGGCAATGGCCGATTTACCCACGCCTGGCTCTCCAATTAAAATGGGATTGTTCTTTTTACGGCGTGATAAAATTTGCGATACACGCTCAATTTCTTTATCTCTTCCTACAATAGGATCAAGTTTTCCTTCTTCGGCAGATTTGGTTAAATCTCTACCAAAATTATCTAATACTGGTGTTTTCGATTTAATATCCGAAACTTTTTTAGGCTGGGTAAAGCTTTCCTCTTCCGGAAATTCTTCATCGCCACCTGCAGCAGAACCCGGAGCCTCGTCTTTAAATTCTTCTTTATGTTGTTCTACTTCGGCTTTTACCACCTCGTAGTTTATCTCGTACTGCAATAAAATTTGCGAAGCCACATTGTCTTCGTCTCTTAAAATAGATAGCAATAAATGCTCGGTACCTATAATTTCGCTCTTAAATATTTTTGCCTCTAAATAAGTGATTTTAAGCACCTTTTCAGCTTGCTTTGTTAAGGGAATATTGCCCAAGTTTAGGCTGGTGGTAGAAGTACCCTTTACGGCTTCTTCTACTGAATGACGCACTCGGGCAGTATCTACGCCCAAGGTTTTTAGAATTTTAATGGCCATGCCATCGCCTTCTCTAATAAGTCCTAGAAGCAAATGTTCGGTACCAATATAGTCATGGCCCAAGCGAAGAGCTTCCTCTCTACTAAATGCAATTACATCTTTTACCCGTGGTGAAAATTTAGCTTCCATCTTGTTCCCCTTTCTATGTTGGTGTTTAAAGTTCTAAGCTATATAAATTATTCACTCAATCCAATAGCCCTGTGTCAAACTTATATCAACAATTGGGCCATTTTACTACTTAACGGAAATTATGTCAGTATGATATAGCCCGTTAAACCACCATCTAACAATTATTTCGATACTATTTTAAAATTTTCTGAGCCACCTTGCCGGTTCCATCGGTTTTGCTAGTTTTAGTTAAACCTAAAATACGGGTAACAACATCGTATACTTCTACATTCTTAAATGCAGGCACCTGCAGCCCTTGCTTAAAGGCCGGGCCCCATGCATAAAAAGTGGCCTTCATATCGGGTACCGTAATTGGATCGAACCCGTGAAAACCTGGGTTTACTTTCCAATCTGCAAAAACCTTTGGCCATTTTGATAATAAAACAAGGTCGCCAATTCTATTAAATCGATCGTCTTTCGGGCCATAATGCAATTTCTTTGGTACATCTTTTTTCAAATACACTTCATAGTCTACGGCACCTGCTTTCAATTTGGCGTATTGGGGCAAAATATCTGAGGCCTCATTGGCATAAAGCTGCATCATGCTGCCAGCAGAGCTAATTTTAAATTTCTGTTTATCTATACTAGCTGGCGTTTTAATAGGGTTTTTTTGGTCTACTTGGGTCATCCCATGATCGGAAACAAGTATAAAGTTAACTGGCAATCCGGTACTGTTTACTGCTGCCACTAAATCGGCTATATAACCGTCTACCAATTGTACAGCGGCTTTGGCTTCGGCAGATTCAGGTCCAAAATCATGGCCAGCATGGTCAACTTCGGGATAATAAAAACTAATAAAATGAGGGCGTTTCTCTTCCGGCAGTGTCAGCCAATTTTTTACCACTTCCACCCTATCTTTATTGGAAATTTGTTCGTTGTAATAGTAGTAATAACTCGGATGAATACCCTGTACATCGGCATCGCTACCTACCCAATAAAAACTAGCCGAAACCATTTTTTGCTGTTCGGCCAACACCCAAAGTGGCGTACCTCCATACCAAAAACCATCTTTCACCTTATCTTTTTGGCTCATGCTGAAGCTTTCTTTTCGAGCCCTATCGTAAAAAGAATTGGCTACCAAACCCGTATGCGAAGGGTATAATCCCGTTGCAATAGTATAATGATTTGGAAAAGTTAAAGATGGGAAGGAGGGTATGAGTGCGTCGGCTTTTACACCTTGCTGGGCATACCCAAGCAGGTTCTTCGCTCCATATTTTTGGGCATAATCGTATCGAAAGCCGTCAATGGAAATTAAAATTACGTACGGTTTTTGCTGTTGCTCGGGTGCATTTACTCTTCCGGCAATTCGTTGTTGTGTGGTATCTACCTGTTGTGCAGCAGCCAAAAGGCTAAATCCTGCAAATAATAGGCTTAAAAGCGACTTTCTCAACATATTTTTCATACTACAAATATCTATAATATATCTGAGTTTTTGTTGAGTTGAGCCATTAGGTAACCTAAAAATAATAGTGTTAGCAAAGTGCCCGATGTTAACAATTAAATAATTGCTTTTTAACAAATGGAAGGGGAACAATCACTTAATTTTATAGACCCCTAAAAAGGTCGGCAAATTTTAACCCAAAATTTATGACCTGGAAAAAATTCAATGGCGATGAAATTAAGTTACCCATCATCGAGGAAGTAGAAAATGCCATTATTCGTGAAACTGGTTTAGGCAATAGTCTCAAAGTATGCATCGGCACCGATTCGCAAGTAAAAGGCGATCACACCGATTTTGCTACCGTTATTGTGCTCGTTCGGGAACAAAAAGGCGGCTTCATGTACATTCACCAAGAACGCAGTACCCAAAAAATGGGCATCAAAGAGCGGATGTTATCTGAAGTACAAAAATCTATTGAAATTGCCTATGCGCTTTGCGATTTACTCGATTTGTATGATGTAGATTTAGAGGTACATGCCGATATCAATACCAATCCGCAATTTAAATCGAACCAAGCTTTACACGAAGCTATGGGCTATATTTTGGGAATGGGCTTTGTATTTAAAGCCAAACCAGAGGCCTTTGCCAGTTCGGGCTGCGCCAATAAAATGGTGCAATAAATTGACCAACAGATTACATGGAAGCGGCTACACCATGAGCCCTAAAGCGTAGCTTTGTAGCTATGAAAACCTATCAGTTACGTTACGAACAAAAGTTACCCATTAGCCTTTCACAGGCTTGGGATTTTTTCTCTTCGCCTGCAAACTTGACAAAAATTACGCCCGATCATATGGGCTTTATCATTACATCTGATTTTAAAGAAGGGCAAAAAATGTACCCGGGGATGATTATTACCTATAAAGTATCGCCACTATTGGGTATTAAACTCAATTGGATGACCGAAATAACCCACGTAAAAGAAGGCGACTATTTTGTAGATGAACAACGCTTCGGTCCCTACGCCTTGTGGCATCACCAACACCATTTTCAAGAAATTCCGGGCGGCGTACTCATGACCGATATTATTAATTATGCCATTCCGATGGGTATTTTTGGACGTATGGCCAACAGCATATTAGTAGCCAAAGAAATACAAGGTATTTTCGATTACCGCGAAAAAAAGGTGGAAGAATTATTTGGGAAATATAACGGCTAAACGAGTAAACTGGATTGGTACTTACTGCCTTGCACTACGCCTCTACTTTGCAGGCCCTTGTCAATATAATCCTGAATTTCTGTTTTTTTAAGCCCCCAATTGGGCGCAATTAGCAAATCGTAGTCAGACAAGCCAAACAAACGCTGCAAT
>CANGZX010000136.1 GCA_947458775.1 Sphingobacteriaceae bacterium
AAGGTGCTTATTAAACCCGATGATTTGCAATTGGTGCGCACCCAAATTAAAGAAACCTATGAAAATATTAAAAAACACTATTTTGATGGCTGTGGCAAAAAAGATTGCAACTGGTGTACCTTTGTGCGCAACAACTTTCAGGCACCAGATACCTTGCTAGAAGTGGCCGGTGCCGACGAAAATAGCATCGATTAAAGTAGAACTTAGAATCGATTCATAATTGAGCCCTCAGATTTCGAAAAACTAGATTATATTTGCCTTCCGAAAAGTTGATTTGAACACCATGAGAGAACTACAATTTAGAGAAGCCCTTCGCGAAGCAATGAACGAAGAAATGAGAAAAGATGAAAACATCTTTTTAATGGGCGAAGAAGTGGCTGAGTACAATGGCGCCTATAAAGTGAGCCAGGGGATGTTAGAAGAATTTGGCGAAAAACGCATTATAGATACTCCTATTGCCGAATTGGTTTTTGCAGGTATTGCAGTAGGTGCTGCCATGAATGGCTTGCGCCCCATTGTAGAATTCATGACTTTTAACTTCTCTTTAGTAGCTATTGACCAGGTAATTAATTCTGCTGCCAAAATGCTTTCTATGAGTGGCGGTCAATTTCCTATGCCTATGGTATTTCGTGGTCCAACCGGTAATGCAGGACAATTAGGTGCGCAACACTCTCAAAATTTCGAAAATTGGTACGCCAACTGCCCGGGTTTAAAAGTGGTAGTTCCAGCCGATCCGTACGAAGCAAAAGGCTTATTAAAATCAGCTATTATTGATCCAGATCCAGTAATTTTTATGGAATCGGAAGTGATGTATGGCGATAAAGGCTTAGTGCCCGAAGAAGAATATTATTTACCCATTGGCAAAGCCCGTGTGGTAAAAGAAGGTACCGATGTAACCATCGTAACTTTTGGTAAAATGTTAAGCCGTGTGGTACTACCAGCCGTAGAAGAATTAACAAAAGAAGGAATTAATGCCGAAGTAATTGATTTGCGTACCGTACGCCCCATTGATTACGCTACCGTAATTGCCTCTGTAAAGAAAACAAACCGCATGGTATTTGTAGAAGAAGCCTGGCCTTTAGCCTCTATTTCTACTGAAGTAAGCTTTAAAGTACAACGTGAAGCTTTCGATTATTTAGATGCGCCAATTATTCGTATTACCTCTGCCGATGTGCCTTTGCCTTATGCCTCAACACTAATTCAAGAAGCTTTACCCAATGCAGAACGGGTAATTAAAGCAGTAAAAGAGGTATTGTACCTAAATAAATAAACGATTTAACCAGCCAATTGTAAATAAAGCCCCGGTAGTTATCGGGGCTTTCTTGTTTTTAAGCTATTTGAATTTGCCGTTTAATACTTTCTTCCAGAGAGATGAAGGTTTCGGTACGTTGTATGCCCGGTGCTGCCTGTATACCGTCGTTTAGCACCCTACGCAAGTGACTGGTATCTTTACAAATAATTTTAGCAAACATGCTATATGCCCCGGTGCAGTAATGCAGTTCCACAATTTCTTTCACTTCCTTTAGGCGTTCTACCGCCTCGTTATACTTCGATCCCTTTTGCAGAAAAATACCCAAAAAGGCGCAAATATCGTAGCCAATTTTTTGGGCATTTACATTCAACTGTGAACCCTCAATAATGCCCATGTCTTGCATCTTTTTCATCCGAACGTGTACCGTTCCGCCGGAAATGATTAATCTTTTGGCAATTTCGGTGTAGGGAATGGTGGCGTCGGCCATTAAAATGGATAAAATTTCCTTATCTAAATTGTCAATTTCTAAATTTTGAGGCTTTTTTTCACTCATTTTTTAATAGTTTTTTATTAAAATACTTATTTCGTTGCTAATATAGTAAAAATTAAATAAGTTAATTATCATATTTTTAATAAATAACTCATTTGCTTATATTTGTATCAATGATTCGCAAGTTTCATGTACCTGTGGGGAGTTTTTAACAGGTGAGAAAAGTCAAAGACTTTTCTAGAGGTTCGACTCCTTACCCCATAGCAACCTTATTCATTAGGTTTATAATTGGTTAGTTCGAAAAAGTCCCAGACGCCCGTCAGGGACTTTTTTATTTTACACCCTTTTGACTACAAAAAAAGCCCCCCGAAAATCGAGAGGCTTTTCTGTTAGCGGATGGAATTATTTTACGCCGTATTTTTCTTGATAACGTTTATACAATTGCTTGTGAAGATTGTCAAGGTTAATAGTTCTACCCTGTATAAAGGCATTTTCTACTTTATTACCCAGCATATCCAGTGCATCACCACCAGAAATGAATAAGGTAGCATCTTTGCCCACTTCTAGGCTGCCGGTGCTTTTATCAATTCCTAATATTTTGGCTGTATTGAGGGTAATAAGAGCCAAGGCTTGTTCTTTGCTTAAGCCATAGGCTGCCGCAGTACCCGCCTGAAAAGGCAAGCTACGTACACGGTCGACACGGTTATTACCACCTATTGCTACCAATACGCCTGCATCTTGTAATATTTTTGGTAATGCGTAGGGTAAGTACACATCATCGTCGTTTTTATCGGGTAATGCCTGAGTTTCGGCAATAATTACCGGAACCTGGTTTTCTTTTAACACGTCGGCTACCAAATACGCTTCACTTGCACCAACAAGTACTAAGTTTAGGCCAAATGATTTGGAAAAGTTGATAGCCTGTAACATACCCGTTGCCTGGTTTACGTTTACAAACAGCTTTTTGCTTCCATCGAACAAACCCTTTAAGGCTTCGAAACGAGCATTGGTAACCGCAGGTTTTGTGAGTTGAGCATAGGCCTTTGCTTCGGTAAAATAGCTGTTTAGTTGATCTAAGGCTTTTTGTCCAGCTTCGGCAGCTGGCCCGGTACCTTGGGTGCTAGGCCAATTTACGTGTACAGCCATATCTTTTTTGTAAGCGGCATCTTCCCAATTCCATGCATCTAGCGTCACTACCGATGATTGTCCCGGAATTAAATCGCCTAGTGGAGTTGGCTGTGCCATCAAAATGCCATTGGAACGGGTGGTTGGAATGACTTTTGAATCGGTATTAAAGGCAATAAGAGAGCGTACATGTGGATTAATTTCTCCCACTTCGGTTCCATCATCGGTACTGTGTGCACCCAATTCAATTTCTACCAAACCTAAAATGGTATTGGGTACAATAAAGCCTGGGTATACGTGTTTTCCGCTAGCATCAATGGTATTGGCACCGGCAATGCTTGGCGCTTCTCCTTCGCCTAGTGCGGTAATTCTACCTCCATTAAAAGCAATAAAACCATTGTTAATTACAAGCCCCGTTGCGGTGTGTATGGTGGCATGGCTAATAATAATAGGCTTGCTTTGGGCCTTGCTTGGTAATATGTTCGCTTGGCCGAAACAAAGGGTGCTTAACACCAGTGCGGCAAGACTTAAAATATATCTTTTCATCTCTTTTTCTCTAAATTTTTTATCTATTGTTGTTTACAAATTGATCTTCTTCCAAGGTTTCGCATTCGTATAAACGTTGACGTTGCATGCTTGGACGTTGGGTAGTACTACCCCCATTTTTGGCATCTATCATTTTTTGGATAATGCGTCCTTTCTCG
>CANGZX010000137.1 GCA_947458775.1 Sphingobacteriaceae bacterium
ACTACAAAGATAGCCGATTCCTACTGGCGAATTTTCCCCTTTATTAGCGAAGGAATAGCTTTTGATACCCTTAGCGACCCCAAACAAGCCTACGAAGCAGCCAAAAAATTCGGGGAATTAAGTAGGCTTTTGGATGGCATTCCTTTAGCCCATTTTAAAGAAACCATTCCTGCATTCCACGATTTAAACCTACGCTTTAAGCAATTTGAGCAGGCTTTAACCGAGGCTCCCAAAGAGCGAAAAGAAGCCGCAGCTGAAGCTATTGCCATGGCATTAGCAAACCGAGAAATTGTAGATATTTTTGAGATGCTAAAAAAAATCTTGCCCCTTCGGATACAACACCACGACACCAAAATAAGTAATGTGCTCTTGCACAAAAAAAGTTTTGCAGGCGTTTGCGTCATTGATTTAGACACCTTAATGCCTGGTTACTTTCTCTCGGATTTAGGCGACATGATGCGCACCTACCTTTGCGCCTACGATGAAAATGAAACCGATTTAGCTAAAATCACCATTCGGGAAGATTATTTTAAAGCCCTTATGAGTGGTTACCTCTCTGAAATGGCAGATATATTAACTGCAGAAGAAAAGACCCAGCTCTTATTTGCAGGGAAATTTATACTCTACATGCAGGCGCTTCGCTTTTTAAGCGATTATTTGCAAGGAAACATCTATTACCCCATCTCCTATCCCGAGCAAAATTTAATTCGCAGTTTGAATCAATTTCAATTACTACAAAGCATCGTAGAAAAAGAAAAAAATCTAGAACAGATTATTCACGAATGCTTAACTTAACTCTTTAATTTTTTCAACCTATGTTAAAACGTAAACTTTTAAGCCTTTGCATGGCATTCCTTGCGGGCAGCTTTAGCCTTTCGGCACAAACGGGTACCTTAAGCACCCAATTAGGTAAACTACAAAGTGCCACGCAAACGGCACAAGGTTTATTAATTAGAGCCGAAAACGGACAAGTCTTTTTATCGGTGTATCAGCCCACCATTATTCGTTTACGAGCGGTAAACCAAACTTTTAAACCCGATAGCTCCCAAGCCGTTATCCGCACTGCAAGTGGCGGCTTTAGCAAACTGACTGAATCGAGCACCGAAATTTTAGTGAATACCGACTCCATTCAAGTACGCATTTCTAAAAGCCCGGTTCGTTTTTCATTTTATAATATCAAAACTGGCGCCTTTTTAAGTGGCGATGACGAGCGCATTGGCCTTTCATGGAATGGCACCCAAGTAAGCAGCTACCGCAAACTCTTACCTAACGAACGTTTTATTGGCCTAGGTGAGAAAACAGGAAATTTAGATCGCAGAGGGAGCACCTACGTAAACTGGAACAGCGATGTACCAGCCTATGCACTGAATGCCGATCCACTTTATAAAACCATTCCTTTTTACATCGGATTACACAATAAGGCTACTTACGGTATCTTTTTCGACAATACACATAAAAGCTTTTTCAATTTTGGTGCCTCTACCGATGAGAGCATGAGCTATTTTGGTGCAGAGGGCGGCGAACTCAATTATTATTTCTTTGGGGCCAGCTCGGTAAGTAAACTTATTGAAGATTATACCTGGTTAACCGGACGCATGAATATGCCTCCACTTTGGAGTTTGGGCTACCAACAATGCCGTTGGAGCTATAAACCCGATACCCAGGTTTTAGAAATTGCCAAAACCTTTCGCGATAAAAAAATTCCTGCCGATGCCATCTATTTAGACATCGATTATATGGATGCCTATAAAATTTTTACGTGGAGCCCTAAAAACTTCTCAAATCCTAAAAATACCATCGACCAATTGAAAGGCATGGGCTTTCATGTAGTTACCATTGTTGATCCGGGAATTAAAGTAGAAAAGGGCTACAAACAATACGACGAGGGTGTACAAAAAGGTTATTTTGCCACCTACCCCAATGGCGATTTTTATACCGGTACAGTTTGGCCTGGTCCTTGCCACTTCCCCGATTTTTACCGACCAGAAGTACGTAATTGGTGGGGGAAATCGTTCAGCGCCCTAACCGAAAAAGGAATTGATGGTTTTTGGAACGACATGAACGAGCCTTCGGCTTGGGGACAAAATATACCAGACCTTATTCAGTTTGGTGACAAAGGAAAACAAATGACCTTGCGTGAAGCACGGAATGGTTATGGCTTACAAATGTCGAGAGCAACCTATGAAGGCACCAAAGATATTTTAGGTCGCAGAGCATTTGTTCTTACCCGAGCTGCCTATGCCGGTATTCAGCGGTATTCGGCCGTTTGGACCGGTGATAATGCTACGAGCGATGGACACATGCTTTTGGGCCAGCGTTTGGTAAATAGCTTGGGTTTAAGCGGCGTGGCCTATACGGGTGTAGATGTTGGTGGCTTTATTGGAAACCCATCAGCAGAATTAATGATGCGTTGGAATTCGTTAGGGGTTTACACGCCTATGTTCCGCAACCATGCCGACATTAATGCCCCCATGAGAGAGCCTTGGCGCTTTGGCCCCGAAGCCGAAACCGTAATGCGCAAAGATATTGAGCAACGCTACCGCCTATTGCCTTACATTTATTCTTCTTTTTACAAGAGTACACAAAGCGGTTTACCGGTGGCACGTAGTTTAGCCATTGATTATAGTACCGACTCGGAGATTTATAAAGAAGCTTTCCAGAATGAGTTTTTATTTGGCGATAATATTTTGGTGGCTCCAGTTGAAAGCAACAAAACAAGTACTTCGGTATACTTACCTGCCGGCGACTGGTATCGTTTGAGCAGCGATGTGAGCTATGTCGGAAACAGCACCATTGAGGCAGCTGCACCACTAAGTGATTTACCGGTATTTGTAAAGGCAGGTGGCATTATCCCGATGCAAGCTGTGGTACAAAATACGTCGGAAAAAGGTGATGGAATTTTAAGTATACACATCTGGAATGGCAAAAAAGGTAGTAGCTATGTGTATTATGAAGATGATGGCAGCTCTTTTGATAACGAGAAAGGCAACTATTATAAACGCAACATCAGCTTTGTGCCTGCCAAAAAACAAGTCTTGCTAGATAAAGTTGTGGGTAGTTTTAACTCACGCTTTACTCAGCTAAACATGGTTTTGCATGGTTTTGATGCCAAAGTAAAAAACTTGGTGGTGAACGGAAAACGAGTGGCACTCAATCGTGCAACTGATGGCACTACTTCTGCCAGCATGGCCAATCTTGCCAATAGCATCAGCATTAGTTACTAAACATACATACACGCATTAAAAAAGCCCTCTCGAATTTCGGGAGGGCTTTTTTGCTTTAGTAGAATTTTACGACTTATTTTTTATCGTCGTCTTTTACTTCTTCAAAATCTACATCCGTTACTTGGTCGCTGTTATCAGCCGGACCATCAGAAGGAGCGCCTTGGGCGCCTGCTTCTTGCGTAGCTTTGTACATTTCTTCTGAAGCGGCATTCCATGCTTCTTGCAATTCAGTTTGTGCAATTTCCATCTCTTCTAAATTTTTAGCAGCAAACGCATCTTGTAGTTTTTTCAAACCGGTTTCAATAGGCGTTTTC
>CANGZX010000138.1 GCA_947458775.1 Sphingobacteriaceae bacterium
ACATTCTTGAAGGCCGCATGCAAGATGAGATCACTCGCATCTCAAAGCCTGTGATTGCTGCTGTTAATGGTGCCGCAGCTGGTGCTCGATATTGCACAAACCTTGCAATTTGCTTTAAGCGGACAGCGTTTCGCCTATTTTATCCAAAATGGTAAACAATACCAAGTTATTGGGCAATACGATCGAATGAACCGTAACGAACCCACCGATTTAACCTCCATTTTTGTGCGGAACAACCGTGGCGAACTCATTCAATTAGATAATTTAATTCAGGTAGAAGAACAAAGCACTCCGCCACAACTGTACCATAATAACCGCTTTATTTCGGCTACCGTTTCTGCCGGCTTAGCGCCAGGTAAAAGTATTGGTGATGGCATTGATGCAATGGATAATATAAGTAAAAAAGTATTGGACGATAGTTTTTCTACCGATTTAGGCGGCGAATCTCGAGATTTTAAAGAAAGCTCCTCCAATACCCTATTTGCCTTCGCGTTGGCTTTATTACTCATTTATCTACTACTTGCTGCTCAATTCGAAAGCTTCATAGATCCCATAATTATTATCTTAACGGTACCCATGGCCGTAGCTGGAGCATTTTTCTCTCTATGGCTTTTTGGGCAAACCTGGAACATTTTTAGTCAAATTGGGACCATTATGCTGATTGGCTTGGTAACCAAAAATGGTATTTTAATTGTAGAGTTTGCCAACCAGTTAAAAGAAAAAGGAGAGCCTGTAGCATCGGCCATACGCAAAGCCGCCGAGGCACGACTGCGCCCTATTTTAATGACCAGCTTAGCCATTGCCTTGGGCGCTCTTCCTATTGCCTTGGCTATTGGAGCCGCTGCAAAAAGTAGAATGGGTATGGGTATTGTTATTATTGGAGGAACTTTATTTTCTCTGGTGCTTACGCTCTATGTTATTCCGGCCATTTACAGCTTATGGTCAAAACCACTAAAATCACCTAGTCCATCTAAAAACAATGAAAAATAGTTTCCGTGTTTTAGTATTACTTTTATTGAGTACTGCTTGCTTAGCACAAGAAAAACTCAGCCTGCAACAGGCTGTTGAGCTCACGTTACAAAACAACTACGACATTCAACTCCGTAGCAACCAACTTAACGTAGCCAAAAACAATGTAAGCTTGGCCAATGCTGGAATAATGCCATTAATTACCGGAAATTTTACCAACAATCACTCGGTACAAAATAGCGAACAAACACTGGCAAATGGTACCCAGCAACAGCAAGATAATGCTAGAAATGCCAACACCAATGTCGGAATAAACCTGAATTGGAGAATTTTTGATGGTTTTGCCATGTTTGCCAATTACAATCGCCTGCAAAAATTACAAGCCAGCGGCGAACTCAATTTCAGACTCACGGTAGAAAATACTTTGGCCGAAGTGATGAATACCTATTTCGATTTGATTCGTCAAAACCAACATATTCGTTCATTTCTATCGGCTGTTGAAGTGTCACAAATTCGCCTAAAAAATTCACAAGCCCGATACAGCATTGGCAAAGCATCTAAACTAGAGGTGCTAGCAGCTAAAGTTGATTTGAATACCGATACAACAAACCTACTTCGTCAGCAAGATGCTTTTCAGCAAGCTAAAACTCAACTCAATTTACTAATGGGTAGATCTTTAGATACCGATTTCACGGTAAGCGATACCATTGCATTACAAAGCACTTTTACCTACGCTGAATTACTACAGGCGGTACAAACTAAAAATCCAGAAATACGTTTAGCAGATATACAACAACAAGTTGCCAAACTGAGCCTCACTCAAGTACGAGCTAGCAGATACCCCGGTGTGAGTGTAACTACAGGATACAGCTTCTCAAACTCCAGCTCGGCATTGGGTTTTGCCCGCGAAGCAACAGGTAGAGGATTAACCTATGGCATTACCGCCAGCATGCCCCTGTTTAATGGTTTTCTACAAAGCAGGAATGAAAAAAATGCGAATATTGGGGTTAGCAGTGCGCAAATTCAGTTAAAACAAACCCAGCAACGTATTGAGGCGCAACTGCAGCAGGCTTTTCAAGCCTATACTACCAATTTAGTATTGGTACGTTTAGAAACCCAAAATAAACAAACTGCCAAACAAAACATGGACATTTCTTTGGAAAAATTTCGCTTAGGAAGTTTGAGTGCTATTGAATTTAGAGAAGCCCAATTAAACTATGTAAATGCTTCGGCCCGCACCAGCGATGCGCAATTTCAGGCCAAACAAGCAGAAATAGCTCTCAAGCAATTAAGCGGAGAACTATCAGTTAACTAATTTAATAACTTAAAAGCATTTTATTTATTACTTTTTAACGAGTATTTTGTATTTTAACGCCCAATTACGACGCTAAATATCACAAAATATGACTGCCCTAATCTCAAAACTAAGCCATTATTTTCACCCGGTGAAAAATTTATTGCTGGTGATCTTTTTCACACAACTGCCTTTTAATTTTCTCGTTGCCCAAGAAATTTCTACCAATACCGAAGAGCTAAATAAATTTGCTCGGACTCACATAAAATCAGCAGAAAAAGATCGAAAAAAGGCTTTTAAGGAGGCCGAAAAAAATGACTGGATTACCTTTAAGGTTTTCGAAAACGGCAAGGTAATGTCGCTACAAAGTTTAGATGCTGCGGGCCACCCTTTGTATTTAGTAACTGATAATAATTCCTATGCAGCGGGCACCACACGAGCTAATAAACTCTATACAAATGGCGGTTTGGGGTTAAGTTTGAGTGGATCTAGCAATTTTTTAAAGGATAAAATTGGCGAATGGGATGGCGGCTACGTATATGTATTGCATCAAGAATTTGCAAACAATCGTATTCAAAATAAAAATCTCAATGCGGTGCTAAGCCAGCACGCTACCCACGTTGCCGGCACCATTATGGCTGCTGGTGTTAATCCGAATGCTAAAGGTATGGCCTTCGGTTTACAAAATTTAATTTCCTACGATTTTAACAGTGATTCTCCTGAAATGGCCGCAGAGGCAACCAAGGGCATGCTCATCTCTAATCACTCTTACGGGTATATTGCTGGCTGGTATTACAATTCATCACCAAGTGGTGGTGGGGCAGCACGGTGGGAGTGGATGGGTAATAATGGAGATTACGAAGATTATAAATTTGGATTATACGATAATACTGCAAAAAATTATGATGAAATATGCTACCAAGCACCTTACTACCTACCCGTAAAATCAGCCGGAAATAACCGTGGCGAAACTGGGCCTGCAGTTGGGCAAACCTATTATGTACAAGTGGGTGGCGCCTGGACGGGATTTACTCGTACTGCTGGAGATATTTATAGCAACGACTCGTACGATTGCCTCTCTCTTACCTCAAACGCAAAAAATATTTTAACCGTAGGAGCCATTAGCGGTATACCTAATGGGCCTTTTACACCTAATGATATCCAAATATCTTCTTTTAGTAGTTTTGGCCCTACCGATGATGGACGTATAAAACCCGATGTGGTTGGAATGGGTGTATCGCTTACATCCACTATTCCCACTAGTCC
>CANGZX010000139.1 GCA_947458775.1 Sphingobacteriaceae bacterium
AAGGCAAGGTTTTAATACCACGTACAGTCATATAACAATCAAAAGGAGCAGGTACTGCCCCCGAAAGGTTTTGTATGGTTCTAATTTTTATCTAAAATTCATCGGCAGTTTTGCAAATGAGGGCGCCACCCAAAACATCGCTATGGCCACCCAAGTATTTTGTGGTAGAATGCATCACTATATCGGCACCTAAAGCTAATGGGCACTGAAAAATAGGCGTAGCAAAGGTATTATCACAAGCCACTTTAATGGCATGCTTTTTAGCCAAACTGCAAACGGCAGCTATATCACTAATTTTTAATAATGGATTAGAAGGGCTCTCCAACCAAATTAATTTAGTTGTGGGTTTAATGGCTTTTTCAATCGCATCCAAAGAGGTGGTATCTACAAAATCTACACTTAAAACACCTTTAAATACTTGTAGAAGTGCATTGCGTAAGCCATGATACATATCGTCGGGTGCAATGACGTGGCTGCCAGGCTCTAACGCTTGAAATACTGCCGAGCCAGCTGCATTGCCCGAAGAGAAGGCACAGGCATCAGCGCCATGCTCTAGGGCCGCTAAAACCTTTTCTAAAGAGCGTCTGTTCGGATTATCGCTACGGGTATACATGTAGCCATCGGGGTAATTCCCTTCTGCATCTCGTTCAAAGGTGGTAGAAAGACTAATGGGCTGAATTACTTCGCCTGTTAAGCAATTTACGGTGTTGCCAGCATGTATGGCTATGGTTTCAATTTTCATAGTATATAATCCTTTCGTAAACTTAACAAATGCGTGGCTTTATCCCAACAATAGGATTAAATATTGTGTACCGAATGTGTATTTTTGTAAAAAATAGCTAACATGTCTTCCACGCTTTCTTTTTTAGTATCCGATCCTTCTTTGCCTGTAGAACTTAAAACTATTGCGCAAAAAGTACAACAAGGTATACGCATTAGTCCCGAAGAAGGGATTTTGCTCTACGAAAAAGCAGATCTTTCTTATTTAGGTGTGTTAGCCAATTTTATTAGAGAACAGAAGCATGGCCATAAAACTTATTTCAATCGTAATTTTCATATAGAACCCACTAACTTATGTGTGTACGATTGTAAATTTTGCTCTTATTCTCGTTTGTTGAAACAAAAGGAGGAAGGGTGGCAATTTACAAAAGAAGATATGCTGAACATCGTAAAATCGTACGATGGAAAACCCGTAACAGAAGTGCACATTGTGGGTGGTGTATTGCCGCAATATGATGTTGATTTTTATGTGGATTTATTTCAATCTATACGTGCTCACCGGGCAGATTTACACATTAAGGCGCTCACGCCGGTAGAGTTTCATTACATCTTTAAAAAAGCCAAAATTGATTATGCCACAGGCATGAAATTGATGAAAGAAGCAGGCTTAAACTCTATTCCTGGTGGTGGTGCCGAAATATTTGCCCCCGAAATTAGAGAGCAAATTGCAAAAGATAAATGTACCGGTGATCAATGGTTAGAAATTCATGAAATTTGGCACAATTTGGGCATGCGTTCCAATGCCACCATGCTGTATGGCCATATAGAAAGCTACGCACATCGCATTGATCATATGGAGCAATTGCGCCAATTACAAGATCGTACAGGTGGTTTTCAAACCTTTATCCCCTTAAAATTTAGAAATCAGGATAACCAATTATCGCATTTACCTGAGGTAAGTGTACTCGAAGATTTGCGCAATTATGCTATTTCTAGAATTTATCTTGATAATTTCGATCACATTAAAGCCTATTGGGCTATGATTAGTCGGCAAACCGCACAACTTTCTTTAAGTTTTGGGGTAGATGATATTGATGGAACTTTGGACGATACCACCAAAATTTACACCATGGCTGGTGCCGAAGAGCAAAATCCGGCTATGAGCACGCAAGAATTAGTCAATTTAATTAAACAAGTAGGCCGTCATCCGCTAGAACGTGATACCCATTATCATGTTATTCAAGATTTTAAAGATGTAGTGTTTGAAGATGAGGTAAAACCAAATTATTACCCCTTACCGGTTCTGAATTAATGTATACAGCCAAAACTTTTTACATTATTAGGCACGGTGAAACCGATTTAAACCGCCAAGGAATTATTCAGGGTAGGGGAATGAATACCGATTTGAATGAAAAAGGGACAGCCCAAGCTGCAGCTTTTTTTGATGCATACCAACACATTCCATTTGATGTGGTTTACACTTCAACATTAAAACGGACTCACCAAACCGTAGCCCAATTTATTGAGAATGATATCCCTTGGAAACAACACGCCGGTTTAGATGAATTGGCTTGGGGTATTTATGAAGGTAAACCATCGGAAATTACCAAACCTGCATTTTTAGCCTTAACAACAGCCTGGTTGAAGGGCGCTGTACATGAAAAGTTTGAAGCAGGAGAAAGCCCCCTGGAAGTTCAAGCTAGGCAATTAGAGGCCTTAGAAGAGTTGAAAAAATTAGCGGATGTAGACAATGTGTTAATTTGCATGCATGGCAGGGCTTTACGTATATTTTTGTGCATGTTATCTGGCTTAGCACTCAACCAAATGGACAGCTTTCCGCATAGCAATACTACTTTATACAAGGTACATTTTGATGGCAAAGATTTTGAAATTCAAGAATACAACAATACCAAGCATTTAGTCTAAAATGAGCAATAAAATTAACGTTTCGGCGGTTTCTTATACCAATACAAAACCTTTTGTGTACGGACTTATCCATTCGCCGGTGGCAGCGCACATCAATTTAAGTTTAGATATACCCGCTACCTGTGCCGATAAATTACTTAACAATGAGGTGCATATTGGCTTGGTGCCCGTAGCAACTTTGCTGCGCATGCCTAGTTACGAATTGCTTTCCGATTATTGCATTGGAGCTGTAGGGGCGGTCAATTCGGTATTCATTTTTTCGGATAAACCCATTGAAGAAATCCAAAGCATACGTTTCGATGCACAATCTAGAACCTCGAATTTATTAGCCCAAGTGCTTATGAAGCATTTATGGAAAAAAGAAGTGAATTGGGTAAAGGAAGGAGAGGCCGATGCATTTGTAGAGATTGGCGATCGCACTTTTGGTAAAAAAGCACAGTATGCCTTTAGCTACGATTTATCGGAATGCTGGTTCAGCTTAACGCAACTGCCTTTTGTATTTGCGGCTTGGGTTAGTGTCGTAAAATTACCTCCACACTTTTTAAGCTTATTTAATGAAGCTCTGGCTTTTGGTCTTCACAATCGGAATGTGGTCATTGAAAGTTTAGCTGAAGAAAACCTAGCCATTGATTTGAGGGCTTATCTCACCCAATCCATCGATTACCAATTTGATGCGCAAAAACGTTTAGGACTTTCTACTTTCTTAGAGTTGGCAAGTACGCTCTAACACCAATTTTATAGTCTTATCAATAGTTTTACCCGGATTTTTAGAAAATTCGTATTAATATCAATCATTATCCTAAATTCAAAGAAAGAATTACTCATATAATTCTTAAACAAGAATCTCCTGAACTTAAATTTCCGAATAAAGATTTTAAA